>CALGFL010000244.1 GCA_937881145.1 uncultured Bordetella sp. | reverse complement strand
GTGACAACGCGGTCAAGTCCATCGGCTGCGGCGCCTACGATTTCTGCTCCAAGCCACTGGAGTTGGAAGTCCTGCGCCTGATCGTGGATCGCGCATTCCGGGTGCATGAACTGGAGGCCGAGAACCGCAAGCTCAGAAGCCAGTCAACCACGGTGCTCGAAGGCATCATTGGCAGCAGCGAAGCCATGCTCGATGCCTACCGGCTGATAGAGAAGGTCAGCCCTTCCCACGCCACCGTCCTGCTGCTCGGCGAGACCGGCACCGGCAAGGAGGTGTTCGCGCGTGCGGTGCACCGCCTGAGTACGCGGCGCGACGGGCCGTTCGTGGCAATCAACTGCGCTGCCATTCCCGAAACCCTGCTGGAAGCCGAGCTGTTCGGCCACGAAAAAGGCGCCTACACAGGTGCGTACAAGCAGACCAGGGGCAAGATCGAACTGGCCGTCAACGGTACCCTGCTGCTCGACGAGATCGGCGACATGCCGTTTGCGCTGCAGGCCAAACTGCTGCGGTTTCTGGAGGAGCGGGTGGTCGAGCGCATCGGTGGACGCGAACTGATTCCGGTGGATGTGCGCATCATCTGCGCGACGCACCAGGACCTGCCGGCGCTGATCAGCGCAGGGCGTTTCCGCGAGGATCTGTTCTACCGCGTCAGCGAAGTGACCATCCGGCTTCCGCCGCTGCGTGAACGCGCCGGCGACATAGCGCCCCTGGCACGGCATTTTCTCGAGCAGGCGGCCAGCCGCCATGGCCGCGCAGTCCATGGCTTTACTGCCAAGGCGCTCAAGGCCATCGAGGCGTGTCCGTGGCGCGGCAACGTGCGCGAGCTGGAGAACGCCGTCAACAGCGCCGTCATCATGGCGGACGGGAAGCAGATCGACCTGGAAGAGCTGCGTCTTGGCGCGGCCGGCAGTGATATTCTGGACCTGCGCCAGGTACGAAACGATGCCGAAAAACGGGCGATCCAGAGGGCCCTGACCCAGGCCGGCGGCAACCTCTCGCATATCGCGGGCCTGCTCGGGATCAGCCGCCCGACGCTCTACGATCTTCTGGACAAGCATGGCTTGAAAAAGCCTACCGATGCAGATTGACCCCGCGCGCCGCGCGTGGCGAACTGAGGGTGACGATATGCGCTTGATCAGGTTGAACACGCGGGTTGTTCGTTGCGCCCTGGCGCTGTTGTGCGCCGCCTTGTCACTGGGCGGCTGCGGCCTTAGCAGCCGACACGGCAGTGTCGAGGCCGGCGCCAGATACCAGGCCAACGGGGAGTATCGCGCGGCGTACATCGAGGCCAAGAAGGTCCTGCAACGCGACGCCAAGAACGGCGAGGCCTGGCTGCTGCTCGGGCAAGCTTCGCTGATGCTCGGCAATCCAAAGGACGCCCTGAGCGAACTGCAGAACGCCGAGGCGAACGGGGTGCCGGCAGAACGTTGGGCGGTCCCCATGGGCCGGGCGCTGCTGATGACACGCCAATACGACCAGTTGCTCGCAACCCTGACTCCCGACAAGCCCTACGAGGCCGCCACCAAAGCGCGTGTAGCCGTGCTGCGGGGCGACGCCTATCGCGGACTCAGGCAGTTCGACCAGGCCCGGCAGGCGTACACGGCCGTGCTGTCGGGGGACCCGAAGAACCCGGGCGCGCTGGTGGGATTGGCCCAGTTGGCGGTCATCGCCGGCGATCCGGATGCCGCCGGCAAGTACGTGCAACAGGCATTGGCCGCAGCGCCAGACAATCCGCAGGTCTGGGTCGCGAAGGGCGATCTGGCGTTCGACAAC
>CALGFL010000243.1 GCA_937881145.1 uncultured Bordetella sp. | reverse complement strand
CAATATCCAGCCTGCCGTGCGCGAAGTCTTCGACA
Source organism: uncultured Bordetella sp. (assembly GCA_937881145.1). GTDB lineage: Bacteria > Pseudomonadota > Gammaproteobacteria > Burkholderiales > Burkholderiaceae_B > Bordetella. Next base: position 3,196 of record CALGFL010000243.1, on the reverse strand, counting down.
TCAGCGGCTTCCTGGCCATCCTGCCCGTGCGCGACACGCGCGAAGACGCGATCAACAGCCTGGCCTGACGCCCGCGGCGCAACCCATATGGACCGCACACAAGCCGACGCCCACATCGCCAGGCTCGGCGATGTCCTGGGCCTGGGCGGCCTGGTCCTGGACGATCAGGGTCTTTGCCTGCTGGCGCTCGACGGTGGCGCGCTGCTGATCAAGATGGGCTACCAGCCGCAATCGGGCAGCATCAACCTCATGGTCTGCCTGGACAAGGTCATTCCCACGCCCGTGCAAATGGCCGACCTCCTGGCGGCACACTTCGGCTGGGCGCACGTCGACACCGGCGTCTTTGCCATCGAGCCCGGCACCGGCGCCCTGGTCCTGCAGCGGCGCTGCGGCGACGACGAGCTGGGGGCGGGGCTTTATTCCATCATCGACGCCATGGTCAACGTGGCCGAGCGTTGGCGCGACATGCTCGCGACGGGCGCGGGTCCGGGCCCCCTTGCCCAGCCCCGGGGCCGCAAGCCGTTTTTTCCTCTCGCGGGGCGAGTGTAGGCAGTCGATCCGGGGTCACTTCGGGGGAACCTTTCCGCTTCCCGGGTTACGTAGTCGGCATCCCAGGCCCGCGCCCAGGCGCCGGCGACAAGAATGCAAGGAGATGACGCATGGCTACTGGAATCGAGGGTTTTCGGCAGGTCGGCACCGGCATGCTGGACATGGACCGCGAGGTCAAGCGCGACGTCAACAATGGCGGCGTGCGCCAGAGCGGTTCGTCACGCCTGTCGGCCCGCATACAGGGTTTTTTCAACGCGCCTGCTGCCCCGATGCAGCAGCTGCAGCACGTCAGCCGTGTCGGGGTCAAGCGCGAGTTCTACGACCTGCTGGTCAAGACCGAGGGCCGCGAAGGCGCCCAGCGCGCCATGCGCGCCGTGGTCGGAGACGGCCTGGGAAATTGGCTCACGAACGATCGGCCGCTGACCACCCGCACGGTCAGCCTGGTGCTGGACAAGGCCCAGGAGTACCGCATGGGCTGCGTCAAGCACAATGAAAAGCAGCTCGGCGAGGTGATCAAGCATTCGCGTCTGAACGAGCCGGGTTTTCGCGACGCGCGGGCCGAAGTCGCCCGCGCGATTAAGTCCGATCCGCGCTACGGCAGCGAGAAACTGTCCCGGGGCGACATCGACGGCCTGATTGACCAGGCGCTGACAAAATACGAAAGCTCGCGCGCGGGCGACTGCGAAAAGCGCTTTCCGGGTTTGAGCAAGCTGGTCAAGGAACCCGGCAGCGGCTTCGATAAGGTCGACCTGGAACCCAAGACCCTGCTGGGCGGCATCGCCGTCACCTTCGGCACCAGGGAGCCCGTGGTGACCAAGGGCCTGGCCGCCATGCAGGAAACCACCGAACTGCTGGGCAAGAGCGCCTGGAACCAGACCGACCTCAAGAACCTGGGCCAGCAACTGCAGGGCAAGCGCGACGAGATCAGCGACTTGCTCAACCAGGCCATCGAGCGCGACCTCGTCGTGAGCGATCGGATCGAGGCGCTGGACGCGCAGATCGACGGGCTCGAGAAGCAGCTGGACGCAATGCAGAAGAACGACGCGGGCAATATCCGCGGCATCGCCGATCTGATCAACAAGATCGACACCGCGAAGGGGGAGAAGGCCGCGTTGATCCCGACGCGCGACCTGCTCCTGGCCATGGAAGAAGACCTTGACCATCAACTGCACCTGATCCACAGCAAGATTGCCTATGTGGACGAGCTGCGCCTGAACGATCCGTTGAGCGACCGTTCGGTCAAGCACAGCAACCTGGTGTGGGCCAATGCCGGCAACGTGCTGCTCGACAAGCTCGACAAGGCCATCGAAGACGGCGAGGTGACGCTGACCGACACGCAGCGCCTGGCCTTGCAGAAGGCGCGCCTGGATTGGCAGGACAAGATCGGCGAGGTCGGCCAGGCCTATCGAGACAGCGAAAACGGCGATCTGCAATCCATCTCGGGCAACAAGAAAGAAACCAGCCATCCCATCGTGCAAGGCAGGCAGGACATCCAGAACGAACTGCGCGCCCTGCTCGAAGGCGTGGGCGTTCCGAAAGAAACGCTCGAGGACCTGCTCGGCGAAAAATCCTGGAAGCAGGCCGAGCCCAAGGCGCTGTCCACCCTGGAGACCTGGCAGCCGGTCAATCGCGACATGGTGATCATGCGCGACGGCGTGATGCGCACCTACAAGAGCGAGATCACGCCGGGACATCTGATCGATTCGCGCCTGGGCGTGATCGACCAGAACGGCAAGGTGGGCGGCACCAGCGCCGGCGTGACCGACAGCCTGGATCACGCGCGCAACCTCAAGGTGAGCAAGCTCATCGGCACCGACGGCCAGCCCATGACCACCATGATCGGCCACGGCGTGCTCGACATGTGGGGCGTGCGGGATCCGCAGGCGCGCCGGCAGTCGAACGAGACCGGCGCCAAGGAAGTGCTCGAGCTCGCGCTGTCGAGCAACGAGCGGCTGCGCACGTCGCTGGAAACGCGCGATCCCTTCAACCCCGGCCCCAATCCCAGGCTGGTGCACGTCAGCGTCAACCTGATCTCGCCCGACAGCCTGCGCGACAAGCTCGGGGTGAACGCCTATCAAGAGCGGACCTACACCTTCAACCAGTTCGAGGCCTTCGAAGCCAATTCCGGCGTGGGCAAAGACTTGCGCCTGCTGGGCGGCGACCACCAGAACCGCACGGCCAGGGTCGACGTGGACACGATCACCTTTTCCTTCGGCATCAACGCCATCGCCACCGGCACGCGCGAAAAGCTCATGCGCACCTGGAGCAACGTGCACGAGCACAACACCCAGAACATGATCAAACTGGTGGGCGATCTGGGCGAAGGCGAGTTCGGCGCGCGCGGCGCGCGTCCCGGCGGCTTCGTCGGCGATGTCTACGACAGGCTGGAGCGGGTCGCCAACGATCCCAACGACCCGAACCAGGCGAAGGCGCAGGAAATGATGGGGCAGCTGCGCGCGCAGACCGACCTGGTCCGCGGCATGTTCACCGAAGAAACCTTCCGCACGGGCAACGGCGACACCGCCAAGATGGGCCGCGAGATCCTGGTGCTGCAAGGCATGGCCGAGCAGGGCCTGCAGCTGGTCGGCGCCACCGACCTGGCCGGCACCATGTCCAAGGGCTGCAAGAGCGACAAGGACCGCGGCGG
>CALGFL010000242.1 GCA_937881145.1 uncultured Bordetella sp. | reverse complement strand
CATTGTTATAAAAGCAAAAACCTATAGGGCGTTGCCGGCCGGCATGGTGGCCGGGCAGCAGCACAGAGCAGGAAGCGGGTTCGGCCTGGCGCGTCATCACGGCGTCGACCGCAGCCACGGCGGCGCCGGCCGCATGCAGCGCCGCCTCCAGCGTATGCCGGTTCATCAGCGTGTCGGGGTCGAGCGAGGTGTAGCCGCCCTCCTGCGGCTGGCTCGCCGACAGGAAGTCAAGGTATGACGCATCGTGCACGCGCAGCAGCGCTTCGCGGGTCGCCCGGGGGGCCGTACGCGCGTCGAGCAAAGGCATCAGGCCGCTGGCCAGCAGCTGATCCGATATGGCATCGAGCCTCTCGGGACTCTCGGGATGCCAGCCGCCCATTTCGTGCAGCCGGCACGACGGGTGGGTAAAATACAAGGTCTCCATAGGGAAGATTGTATGTTCATGCTCAGGCGTTTGCTGCAAACCGGCGGACTGGTGATTCCCTTCGTACTTGCCGGTTGCGCGTCATCTCCACCGCCGGCGCCTGCTCCCAACCTTGCCCCCAACGCCTCGTCTTCCGGCCCGATACACCTGGGCCCGACCGAGCCCGGCCCGTCCGACGAACCGTCTTCCACGACCCTGCCCACAGGCCAGCTGCGCCCCGAGGTCGACGCCTTCGCGCGCGATCTGGCCACCCGCGAAAACCTGCCGCTGGACAAGGTGCGCGCCAGCCTGTCCGGCGCGCGCTATAGCGCGACGGTGGCGCGCCTGATCCTGCCGTCCGTGCCCGGGCACAAGGTATGGCGCAGCTGGCTCACCTATCGCTCGCGCTTCGTCGAGCCCAGGCGCATCCGCTGGGGTGCCGAATTCTGGCGCGAGAACGCCGCCGCCCTGAGCCAGGCGCAGCAGCGCTACGGCGTGCCGGCCAAGATCATCGCCGGCATCATCGGCGTGGAAACGATCTACGGCCGCAATATGGGCAACTTTCGCGTGATGGACGCGCTCTCGACGCTGGCCTTCGATTATCCGGTGCCCGACAAGCCCGACCGCGCCGCGATGTTCCGCGGCCAGTTGGGCGACTTCATCACGCTGGCGCTGCAAGGCCGGCTCGACATCGAAACGCGCGGTTCATACGCCGGCGCGATCGGCATGCCGCAGTTCATGCCGCAAAGCATCATGCAATACGCGGTGGACAGCTCGGGCAATCCCGGCGGGCACATCGACCTGGCCAACGATCCGGCCGACGCCATCATGTCGGTGGGCAATTATCTGGCCCAGCACGGCTGGGTGCGCGGCGTGCCGGTGTTCGCGCCGGTGACGCTGCCGGCCGATCCTTCCGCCCTGGTAGCAGGCGGGCTGGCGCCCACCTTGACCTGGAGCCAACTGCAGGCCGACGGCGCCTACGCGGCGCCCGGTGCCGGCGCCGCAGCGTGGAGGCAGCAGCCGCTGGGCATCGTGAACCTGGACGAAGAGGCACGCGCAACGGCGCAATACCGCACGGGCACGCCCAACTTTTTCGCCATTACGCAATACAACCACAGCTACTTCTACGCAACGGCGGTGTCTGACCTGGCGGATGCGGTCGCCGCCGAAGTCGGGCCGCAGTTGGCGGGCGCCGCGCTCTGACCCGTCAAGCCGGCGTATTGAACACGCCGGTGGACAGATAGCGATCGCCGCGGTCGCAGACAATGAAGACAATGGTGGCGTCGTTGACGCGCTCGGCCACGCGCAGCGCGGCGACCAGGGCGCCGGCCGACGAAATGCCCGCGAAGATGCCTTCTTCGGCCGCGAGGCGGCGAGCCATGGTTTCCGCCTCGTGCTGCTCGATCGACTCGTATCCATCGACCCGGCTGGCGTCGAATATCTTGGGCAGATACGCCTCGGGCCACTTGCGGATGCCGGGAATCTGCGAGCCCGGGGCAGGCTGGGCGCCGATGACCTGAATGGCGGGGTTCTGCCCCTTCAGGTAGGTGGACATGCCCATGATGGTTCCGGTCGTGCCCATGGCGCTGACGAAGTGGGTGACGCGTCCGTCCGTCTGCCGCCAGATCTCGGGGCCGGTGGTCTCGATATGAGCGCGCGGATTGTCCGGGTTGGCGAACTGGTCCAGCACCCTGCCCTTGCCTTCGGACTGCATTTCCATGGCCAGATCGCGCGCGTATTCCATGCCGCCCTTGTCGGCGGGCGTGAGAATGAGTTGCGCACCGTAGGCCGCCATGGAAGCGCGGCGTTCCAGCGAGAGGTTGTCGGGCATGATGAGGATCATGCGGTAACCGCGCATGGCCGCGGCCATGGCCAGGCCGATGCCGGTGTTGCCGCTGGTGGCCTCGATCAAGGTGTCGCCGGGCTTGATCTCGCCGCGCTCTTCGGCGCGCCGGATCATGGACATGGCGGGTCTGTCCTTCACGGAGCCTGCGGGGTTGTTGCCTTCAAGCTTGGCGAGGATGACGTTGCCGCGCACGGCGCCGGCCTGCCCGGGGATGCGCTGCAGGCGCACCAGGGGCGTGTTGCCGATGGTCTGTTCGATGGTGGGGTAATCGATGATGTTCATGCCGGATGCCGAGAATTTCGAGGGTCGATCATACTGCCCAACCAAATACCGGCCCGGCATATCCATATTCAAAACAGGGTGGCATCTTCAGGGCCGGCCTGAGGAGCGCGGCGGCGCGAGCCGCGGCGCGCCCGCCGAGATGTCGGATGCAAGAGGCATCGGGCCGCCTCTCACGGTCAACCCCGCGGCCTGCAAGGCCCGGGCGCGCTTGGGGCCGATGCCGCGCACGCGGTCGGAAAAATCGTCGATCGATTCGAAGCGGCCACCGCGCTGGCGCTCCTGGACGATGACCCGCGCCATCTTGGGACCCACGCCGCGCAAGGTTTCCAGCTGCTCGGCACTGGCGCTGTTGACGTCGAGCGCGTGGGCCGACGACGCCATGGCCAAAGCCAGGCCGCCCGCCGCGGCCAGGCGCCCCGCCGTCCTGGCCATGAACCGGCGATGAAGAGGGCGTGCGCGCTGAGCCTTCGGCTTGCCTATCGCGTCGGCCTCGGATCGGCCCGGCGGCAAAAAACGGCCAGCGGAAAAATCCGCGCATGGCGCGGGGCGGGCGATGGTGTCGTTCAAAAAGGGATTCATGCGCATCTCCTGGTTGGCCGGGCCGTCGGATCAAGCCCGGCCGGCCATCATGAGCGGCGG
>CALGFL010000241.1 GCA_937881145.1 uncultured Bordetella sp. | reverse complement strand
GTTTCCGCCAGCACCGCCACCACGCTGCCTGGTTCGGTACGGCGCGCAGCCGCCCGTCCGGCCGGCGTGGCTTCGCTCATCCCCTCGGGCGTGCAGATCCAGTCGCTGCGCAGCTACATCGCCCGCAAGTACAAGGTGGCCTATAACGCGACCGAGACGCTGGTCGACACGGCCTTCCAGGTGGCCCACCAGAAAAAGCTCGACCCGCTGCTGGTCCTGGCGGTGATCGCCGTCGAGTCCAGCTACAACCCGATGGCCGAGAGTTCCATGGGCGCCCAGGGGCTCATGCAGGTGATGCCCCGCATCCACAAGGACAAGTTTGCCAGCCTGGCCGACCAGGGCAAGGGCAAGGCCAACCCGCTGGATCCGGTGTCCAACATCATCGTGGGCTCGACCATTCTGCGCGATTGCATCAACCAGCGCGGTTCCGTGGCGGCCGGCCTGGCCTGCTACGAGGGCACGACGGTGGACGACGGTTACGCCGAGCGGGTCCAGGCCGAGCGCCGCCGCCTGGCCCTGGCCTCGGGCATGGCCTTGAGCCGCAACGACTGATCCCGCTTCGGACGCAAAAGGGGCGGCCCATTGGGCCGCCTTTTTTTATTGATGCCGATTTATGCCTATAGCAGCTTGCCGATGCGGTGCACGGCTTCCTGCAGCGCCTCCATGCCCACGCAATAAGAGAAGCGCATGGTGTGCCGTCCGTGCGGTGCCGGGCCGTAGTCCGCGCCCGGCAGGGCCGAGACGCCGGCCTCGCGCAGCAGCCGGTAGGCAAAATCCACGCTGTCCTGGCCCAGCTTGCCGATGTCGGCGTAGACATAGAAGGCGCCGTCGGGTTTGACCGGCACCTCGATGCCCAGCTTTTCGAGCGCGGGCACGAGAAAGTCGCGGCGTTGGCGAAAGGCCAGGCGGCGCTCCTCGTAGATCGCCATGGCCTCGGGTTCGAAGCAGGCCAGGGCGGCATGCTGGGCCAGGGTGGGGGCGCAGATGGCCAGCGCGGCGCCGACCCGCTCGAGCAGATCGACCATGCGTTCGGGCACGATCATCCAGCCCAGGCGCCAGCCCGTCATGTGAAAGTACTTCGAGAAACTGTTGATGACGATCAGGTCGTCGTCCAGCGTCAGGGCCGACTTGACCTGGCCTTCGTACGAAAGCCCCAGGTAGATCTCGTCCATGAGGACGTAGCCGCGGCGCGCGCGCACTTCGGCCAGCAGTTCGGCCAGCACGTCCGGCGCGATGCTGGTGCCGGTGGGGTTGCTGGGCGATGCGACCAGCACGCCGCGGGTGTCCGGGCCCCAGTGGTCGCGGATGTCCTGCGCCGTCATCTGAAAGCGGTGGGCGGCCGTGGTGGGGACGAGCTTGGGGCGACCACCGGCGGCGACGATGAAATTGCCGTTGGCCGGATAGCAGGGATCGGGCAGCAGGACTTCCGTGCCGCTGTCGACCAGCACGGCACAGGCCAGCATCAGCGCGCCGGAACCGCCCGAGGTGACGATGACGCGGGCCGGGTCGACGTGAGCGCCGAAGTGCTGCGCGTAATAGCGGGCGATGGCCTCGCGCAGCGCGGCAATGCCGGCCGGCGCGCTGTAGGCGCTCATGCCGGCGTTGGAAGCGCGTGTCAGCGCGTCGACTACGCTGGGCGGCGCGGTGAAGTCCGGCTCGCCGATGCCCATATTGATGACGGACCTGCCGGATGCCGCCAGGGCCAGGGCTTCCTTGAATAGCGAAACAGCGTGAAACGTGGGAAAAGAGAGGGCGCGATCGGCAAGCAGGGACATGAAGAGCACACGTAAAGCCGGGGGGAAAAGCATTGTAGTCATGGCTCGCGGCGGGTTCCCGGCGCGGGCGCTGGCGCATGCGAAAAAGTGTCGTGTGCGCGCATACCTTTTTTTCTAGACTCGGTGTATCGTCCGAGTGCCGCTGACGTAGCGGCGCACATCGGCACATCGATCTGCAGGGAGGCGTGGCATGACGAAGAACGGCCAATCTACCCTCTTGCGGCAATTGCGCAAGGGCGGTGCGATCGACGGCGATGGCCTGGACAAGCAGGACATGGTTGCTGCCACGCAGGAGCTGGGGCTGTCTTTGCTGGTCGCCGATTGCGACCGTGCGCGCAGCCGCTCCGCCGTGCTGCGCGCCATCGCCAAGGCAGTGGATTTTCCCGAGTTCTTCGGCGGCGACATGGACGCGCTCTACGACTGCCTGTGCGATACCGTGCTCGACAGCAAGACCAGCATCGTGCTGTGGCTGTATCGGCTGCATTCGGGCGACCCGGCTCTGGCCGAGGATGCCGCCCTGATCGACGGCGTGTGCGCCGATGCGGTCCAGTTCGCCAGCGAGAACGGCCGCGTGTTTTCCTATGTGATCGAGCACGCCGGCGAGCACCCCGAGGCGGAGCCCGGCGTGGCGGCCGCGCCCTACGGCGAAAGTTAGGGCGTCTCGACAGCCGTCGCGGCTACCAGCCCAGCAGGGCGCCGGCCGCCGCGATCAAAGCCAGGCCCGCCGTCTCGGTGCGCAGCACCCGCGGGCCGAAATGCACCGCCTGCACGCCGGCGCGCCGCGCGGCCTGCAACTCTTCTTCCGACCACCCGCCTTCGGGGCCGACCAACAGGCTGAGTTCGGCCCGCGCCTGACCGGCCAGCGGGGCGAGCGCCTGGGCCAGCGTGGCATCGGCTTCGGGGTGGCACAGGAGGCGCAACCCGGCGGCGGGCTGGGCCAGATAGTCCTCCAGGGACTGAGGCGCGGCGATGTCCATGAGCCGGTTGCGTCCGCACTGCTCGGCGGACGCCTGAGCGATGCGCTGCCAATGCGCGAGGCGCTTGCCGGCCCGCTCCGCGGAAAGCTGCACCACGCTGCGCCGGGCCTGGATGGGCGCCAGGGCCGCCGCGCCCAGCTCCACGGCCTTTTCCACGACCCAATCCATCTTGTCGCTGCCGGGCAGGCCCTGGACCAGCGTGATGCGCCCCGGCAATTCGGCTTCGCGGGCGTCAAAGTCGCCCAATTCGGCCCATGCCTGCCTGCCTTCGATGCGCAGCACGGCCGGATATTGGCCGCCCGATCCGTCGAACAGCACGATGGCGGTGCCGTCGCGCAACCGCAGTACGCGCACGGCGTGATGCGCGAGCGCGTCGGGCAGGAGCAGGCGCTTGCCTGACGCGGCGAGCGGGGCGGG
>CALGFL010000240.1 GCA_937881145.1 uncultured Bordetella sp. | reverse complement strand
TTTCCGGGTCGCGCCAGACAGGCGGGGTGACTTCGGCGTCGTTGAAGGCGCTGTTGACCACATTGACCGAGTCGCCGCGGGCGGCGTCAAAGCCCATGGCTTCCTTGACCAGATCGGTGAGCTTGGCGAGCTCTTCCGGCGGCAAGGCTTTGGGCGTCTTGCTGTCCTTGCCGGGCAGGTCGTTGACGACCACGGCCACGGACAGTCGCCGCACCAGACCCACTTGATCCTTGGTGTGGGTGATGGTGCGATCGAGCTCGTAGTTGGTGGTGGCGTCGTGCTGCTGGCTGACCGGCTGGCTCTGCTGCTGGGTTTGCGTGCCGTTTTGCTGCGTGTTGTTCAGGGTGCCGGGCTGGCCGGGCTGGGTGGCGGGCGTGATGATGGGCGCCTGCGCGGTGGCGGGCGCCTGATTGCTGAGCGCACCGGGCACACCCTCGGCCGTGCCCGGGCCGTTCTTGCGCGAATCGCTGGTCTGCTGGCTGCGGATAGCGGCCTGGCCGGGCGCCTGGTTGGGGCGATAAGTCTCGGCGGTTTGTTCGCGGCGGGAGAAATCGATGTCGGCGCTGACCTGGGCGCGGACGTTGCCCGGGCCGACCAGCGGATTGAGGATGGTGAGAATGCGCTCGACAGTGTGCTGCTCGATCTCGCGCGTATAGCGCAGCTGGTTGGCGTCCATGCCCCGGCCTTCTTCCGGCGAATTGGACAGCAGATGGCCGTTCTGGTCGATGATGGATACGTGATCGGCGTTCAGATCGGGAACGCTGGCGGCCACCAGGTATGCGATGGCCGACACCTGTGCCTGGCTCAGACTGCGGCCGGGATAGAGCTTGAGCAGCACCGAGGCCGTGGAGGGCTGGCGGTCGCGCACGAAAAGCGATTGCCGCGGCAGCGCTAGATGCACGCGCGCGCTTTGCACGCTGTTGATGGCTTCGATGGTGCGGGCCAGCTCGCCTTCCAGGCCACGCTGGTAATTGACCTGCTCGGTGAACTGGCTAGCGCCGAAAGGCGTCTTGTCCAGGATCTCCAGGCCGACCGACCCGCCATGCGGCAAGCCTTGGCTGGCCAACTGCATGCGGGTGTCGTAAACGCGATCGGCGGGCACCAGCAAGGCCGTGCCGGTGCTGTTGAACTTGTAGGGCACGTTCATCTGCCCCAGGGCCGTCACGATGGCGCCGCCGTCGCGGTCGCCCAGGTTGGAGAACAGGATCTTGTAATCGGGCCCCCGGCTCCAGAGCACGGCGACGACGACCAGGGCGACCAAAGCGGCCGCGATGCCGAGCAGGATGGGTTTGGGAAGGGCTTTGATCCGGGCGAGTGCCGGGAACCTTGCCAGGAGCGAGGTGCCGAGGGCAGCCTGCTGATTCATCGACGGCTCCCGCGAGCTGAGCGGTGCAGAATGGGATACGGCATGGGCGGCAAGGAATGCTTGTTACGCATGTAGCGTGACTTCAGGTATGGGAGCATGAATTATCGACGGCCGCCGGAATTCGCCAATCGACGAAAACAAGCGTATTTCGGGTGTTGTTTGTTTCACCCTGTTTAGATGAAAGGCGACCATGTTACATGTGACAATGTTACATGTGAACTATTGGGTGTTTTGGCGGCTTTTGGCTGCAATGCCGGCGGGCCGCCGGCGTTACGCTAACGCAAATTCTCATTGAACCCTGCAAGGAAGTTTCAGTCATGGCAGTTTCAGGCATATCTGGTGTCGAAAGCATGCTGCAGCAAATGCGGGCGTTGGTTCAGGCCGCCCAGCAGGGCATATCCGATCCGTCCGAATTATCGCCTACTGTGTCGTCCGGCCAGGCGACGACCAGCTTCGCCGACGAACTGAGCCAGTCGATCAGGCGCATTTCCGACGCGCAGCAGGCCGCCAAGGCGCAGGCCGAGAGATTCGAACTGGGCGATCCCAATGTGTCGCTCAACGACGTCATGATCAATACGCAGAAAGCCAACATCGGCTTTCAGACCGCGGTGCAGGTGCGCAATCGCCTGGTCAACGCCTACAACACGATCTCGCAGATCACGATATAGCGCCGCCCGGCTTGATGCCGGTTCCAAGAGCGCCCGTGGCCATGGGCAAGCCTGGCTGCGGCGCCTGGCCGGGGTTGCCGCGCGACTCCAGCCGATACAGCCAGGCCAGCAGTTCCGCTATCGCCAGATAGAGCTGGGGCGGGATGTGCGAGTCCAGGTCGACCTGCATGAGCAGACCGACGAGTTCCGATGATTCGTGCACGTACAGGCCGTTTTCGCGCGCGACGCGCACGATGGTGTCGGCCAGCTTGCCGTAGCCCTTGGCGACGACGCGAGGTGCGGTTTCGCTTTCATCGTACGAGACGGCTACGGCCGCTCGGCGCGGGTCGGCATAACGGGTGTTCATGACAGATCGAAAGGCGAGGGCGGCTGGGTATCGACGGTGAGCTGGCTCAAGGCCAGCCCG
>CALGFL010000239.1 GCA_937881145.1 uncultured Bordetella sp. | reverse complement strand
GCAAGCTGATGGGCATCTTCGATGTCATCAGCGACCCGGCGCACCGTCGACAGGGCATCGCGGCCCAGTTGCTGCGCGCCCAATTGCAGGAAGGCGACAAGCAGGGCGCCGCGCAGGCGTATCTGCAGGTCGAAACGAGCAATCAACCGGCGCGCGCGCTCTATGCCCGCTACGGTTTCACGAATCATCATCAGTACTGGTACATGTCGCTGGCCAGCGGCCACGACGACCGATAAAGCGTAGCGAGAAAGAGGAATCACATGGCGACGAAAAAACCCAAGGGCTTGGGCCGGGGGCTGGATGTATTGCTGGGCGCCGACGCACCCGCCGTCGACAACCTGGGTAAAGCCGGGGTTCAGAAAGAAGGTCCGCCGTCGGCACTGCCCATCGGCAAATTGCGCGCAGGCAAATACCAGCCGCGTACCCGCATGGACGAAGGTTCGCTGGCCGAACTGGCCGAGTCCATCCGTGCCCAGGGCGTGATTCAGCCCATCACGGTTCGAGCCCTGGGCGAGGCCGCGCCGGGCGAGTACGAAATCATCGCCGGCGAACGGCGCTTTCGCGCCGCACAGCTGGCCGGATTGAAAGAAGTGCCCGTGCAGGTGCGCGAGGTTTCCGACGAGAACGCGGCCGTCATCGCACTGATCGAGAACATTCAGCGTGAAGATCTCAATCCGCTGGAAGAAGCGCAGGGCGTGCGGCGTTTGCTGGACGAGTTCGGCCTGACCCACGAACAGGCGGCGCAATCCATAGGACGCTCGCGTTCGGCGACCAGCAATCTGCTGCGCCTGCTCAATCTGGCGGCGCCCGTGCAGACTATGCTGCTGGCCGGCGATATCGACATGGGCCACGCTCGCTCGCTGCTGTCGGTCGATGCGGCCACGCAGATTCAGCTGGCCAACCAGATCGTGGCCAAACGCCTGTCGGTGCGCGAAGCCGAAAAGCTCGTTGCCCGGGTCCAGAAGGAGGCCGAAGCCTTCACGAGCAAAAAGACCAAGGGCGCTTCGCGCGATGTCACACGGCTCGAAGAGGCTTTGTCCGATCATCTGGGAACGCGCGTGACGCTCAAGGTCGGCGCCAAGGAAAAAGGCCAGATCCTCATCGATTTTCACGGCTGGGAGCACTTGAACTCGCTGCTTGAACGCCAAGGCCTGTCGGGGGTGCTCGATGCCTGAACAAAACTTGCCGCGGATCGCGCTGCTCGCCACGGGCGGCACGATTGCGGGTGCCCAGGCCCAGGCCAATGCCGCGGGCTACAAGTCGGGTGCCCTGCCTATCGGACACCTGGTCGACGCCGTGCCCGGCCTGGCCGATCTGGCCTGGATACAAGCCGAGCAGGTCGCCAGCATCGGCAGCCAGAACATGAGCCACGCCGTCTGGGCGACGCTGGCCGGCCGCATCGCCGAGCTGGCCGATGACGAAACCATACAGGGCATCGTTGTCGTGCACGGCACCGATACACTCGAAGAAACCGCGTATTTTCTGAGCCTTGTCGCGCACACCGACAAGCCGCTGGTGCTGGTGGGCGCCATGCGCCCGGCGACCGCGCTGGGGGCGGAAGGCCCGGCCAATCTGTACAACGCCGTGGCGCTGGCCGCCAGCGACGATGCACGTGGCCGTGGTGCGCTGGTCGTGATGAACGAAGACATCCATTACGCGCGCGAAGCGCAGAAGATCGCCAGCATGGGCATCTGCGCCTTTGCCTCGCCCAATCGGGGCAGGGCGGGCGTCATGCACGGCGGCAAGCCGCGCTTTTATTCGCGCAACACGACGCGCCACTCCCTGGACAGCGAATTCACCTTGTCCGCGCTGCAAGCCGCGGGCTGGCCGCGCGTGGACGTCGTTTATGCCTACGCCGGCATGGACGGTCTTCTCATCGACGCATTGGCCGGTCATGCCGCGGGCATCGTGCTGGCCGGCGTGGGCGACGGCAACGCCACCGACGCCGCGCTCGCGGCGTTGTCGCGCGTTGCCCAGGCCGGCGTGGCGGTGGTGCGCAGCAGCCGCACGGGCGGCGGCCTGGTGGGGCGCGGCGTCGAGATCGACGACAACACGATGCGTTTCGTCGCCGCGGGCGAGCTCAGTCCTCAAAAGGCCAGGATCTTGCTGATGCTTGCCCTGTCCGTCAGTCGCGACCCCGCGGCGTGGCAGCGTTGCTTCGAACAATATTGAGCTGATTTGGGGGAATACCCTTCCCTTGATTTGACAAGAGTAATTAAGTTACTCATAATCCCGAATTCTCCGCGGAGGGGTGCCCGAGCGGTTAAAGGGGGCAGACTGTAAATCTGTTGGCCTTGCGCCTACGTTGGTTCGAATCCAACCTCCTCCACCAGAAAGCCTGCAGGGCGTTGTGTCCTTCAAGGTTTTTGCGCGCGGAGAAAGCCAGGTAAGTGCCAAACAAGGCCGGCTGGTGCAGGAAAAGGGAAGCCTTAGGTGGTATGCCGCGGGTGTAGCTCAATGGTAGAGCAGAAGCCTTCCAAGCTTACGACGAGGGTTCGATTCCCTTCACCCGCTCCAGCAAAGTCGGTGTTGCGCGGTAATTGTCTGGGCTATGCAATATATGCCCATGTGGCTCAGTGGTAGAGCACTCCCTTGGTAAGGGAGAGGTCACGCGTTCGATCCGCGTCATGGGCACCACGAATTCTCTCGTAGTTCTTCATTCTTCACTTCAAGTCTGGTTCGCGGCGGTTTCTCCCAGCGGGAGGCCCCGGCGGGCAGAGTCTACAAGGTCCAGGAGTCAGCCATGGCAAAAGGCAAGTTTGAGCGTACCAAGCCGCACGTGAACGTGGGTACGATT
>CALGFL010000238.1 GCA_937881145.1 uncultured Bordetella sp. | reverse complement strand
CCTGTCCGGCGCCTACCTGGCCCCATCGCCGGCCTTGAGCACCGTCCCGGTCACCGCCACGGTACTGGGCGCAGTGCTCATGATCTATCCGGCCTCGCACGTGATGGCGGCCATGGGCCGGCGCAAAGGCTTCATCTTGAAGGCCGGCGTGGGCATCGCCGGCAGCGCGGTGTGCTGCGCGGCCATGGTGCTGGGCAGCTTCTGGCTGCTGGTGCTGGGCACCTTTGTGCTGGGCCTGTTCAGCGCATTCGGCCAGTACTACCGATTCGCGGCGCTGGACGCGGCCCGCAGTCCCGAAGAACGCACTGCCGCCGTATCGCTGGTTACCGGCGCCGGCGTGGCAGGCGGCCTTGCGGGCCCTTATCTCGGCAGCCATGCCCTGGGCCTGTTTGGCGCGGTGCCCTACGCCAACGCTTTTCTATCGCTGTCATTGGTATGCGTGGCGCTGGCGCTGTCGCAATCGTTCCTGTCGCGCCAGCTGGGCGTGACAATGCCCGCGGCGGCCGGCGCCGTCCCGGAGCCGACGCACCTGGGCAAAGGGTTCTACGTTGCCAGCGCCCTTTGCGCCTGCGGCTTTGCGGTGATGACGCTGGTGATGAACGCCGCGCCGCTGTCCATCCACCGCAGCGGGCACGACTTGCACGCATCGGCAATAGTGATGCAGGTGCATTTCGCGCTGATGTATCTGCCGTCGTTCATCAACCCCTTGCTGGCCGGCCTGCTGGGCCTGCGCGGCCTGACGGCCGCAGGCATAGTGGCCAGCATCGGCGGCTGCGTGCTGGCCCTGTATCCCGACCAGGGATTGAATCTCTATATGCTGGAACTCGGTCTGGCCGGCATGGGCTGGAATTTCATCTTCAACGGCGGCACGCTGCTGCTCGCCCGCACTTATCGCGAATCCGCGAAGACCCGCGCCCAGGGCGTCAATTCCATCCTGGTGTTCAGCGCCAACGTCGCGGCGTCGCTGCTGGCAGGGGTTTTGTTCGACTGGCGCGGCTGGGCGGCCGTGAATCTGGCGTGCCTGCCGCTGCTGGCCGTGGCTGCATGGCTGCTGTGGCACGCAGGAAGATCAATACGGATGCCGTCCGCGCCCGCCTAGCGTAGCGAGATGGCGCAGCCGCGTCATTGCGCCTTCTGCTTGGTCCCGAAGATGCGGTCGCCCGCGTCGCCCAGGCCGGGGATGATGTAGCCGTTCTCGTTCAGGCGCTGGTCTATGGAAGCGGTGTAGATCTGCACGTCGGGGTGTGCGTCGAGCACTCGCCCGATGCCTTCCGGCACGGCCACCAGCACCAGCGCGCGGATGTCGCGGCAGCCGGCGCGCTTGAGCATGTCCACGGTCGCCAGCATCGAGCCGCCGGTGGCCAGCATGGGATCGACGATGAGCGCGACGCGCTGCTCGATCTCGCCCACCAGTTTTTCCAGGTAGGTGTGGGCCTGCAGTGTTTCTTCGTTGCGCGCCAGGCCCACCACGCTGACTTTGGCGCCGGGGATCAGCGACAGCACGCCGTCGAGCATGCCCAGACCGGCGCGCAGGATGGGCACGACGGTG
>CALGFL010000237.1 GCA_937881145.1 uncultured Bordetella sp. | reverse complement strand
CCGCGCCACGCTGGAGATCACCCTGGTCGGCACGGTGCTGCGTTTGGAGGCCGCGGCCCGTTTCGCATTGGCCGGTGCGGACGTGGGCGCCACCTTGAATGGCGCCGCCGTGCCCATGCTGCGCCCGCAGCTGGCCCGCGCCGGCGACCTGCTCGCCTTTCCCGCGCGCGCGGCGCCGGGACGCGGCGCACGCGCCTATCTGGCCGTGCACGGCGGCTATGCCATCGAGCCCGTGATGGGCAGCGAAAGCACCTATCTGCGCGGCGGCTTCGGCGGCCTGGACGGCCGCGCCCTGATCCGGGGCGACGTCATCGGCCTGCGCCGCACGCTGCGCGGCGACGGCAGCCTTGCCGCGCTCGACGCCTCGATGCAGGCGCTGCGCCTGTACCTGCCCGCCACGCTGGTCGGCGCGCCGCGCGCCGCGCTGCGCGTGGTGCCCGGCTCGCATTGGGATCTCTTCGACGCCGAATCGCAAGCGCGTTTCGTGCAGACCGAATTTCGCGTCAGCCCCGCTTCGGACCGCATGGGCTACCGCCTCGCCGGCCCCGGCATCCACCAGACCAGCGAGATCCAGATGCTGTCCGAGGCTGCCTGCTTCGGCTCCGTGCAGGTGCCCTCCGACGGCCAGCCCATCGTCCTCATGGCCGACCGCCAGACCACCGGCGGCTACTCCAAGATCGTCCAGGTCATCAGCGCCGACCTGCCTTTGCTGGCGCAGTACGCGCCCGGGCAAGGCCTGCGCTTTGCCCTGACCACACTGGAAGAAGCCCAGCGCCTGGACCAGGCGCGCGAACGGGCCTATGCGGGGCTGGAAACCGCGCTCGCGCCCCTGCGCGAACAATTGTCGGCCTGCATCGGGCAATAGCCACGATATCCATGGCCGGCCTCGTCCGGCCCATGCCTCTCCTGCGGCAGGCAAGACGGCGCATACTTTTTTGCGGACGGCCTAGAGCAGGTATAGTTGTATTATTATCAATACAAGATAACAAAAGGAGACGAACCATGGCTTTCCCCGTTCTACGCTTGGCCGCCTGTGCCCTGCTGGCCGTCCTGTCCACATCCGCCACCCCCGCTTCGGCGCAGGACAGCGCCCCCATAAAACTGATCGTCGGCGCCCCGCCCGGAGGCACCACCGACATGGTGGCCCGCGGCATGGCCCAATACATGGCCCCCATCCTGCACCGCACCCTCATCGTGGAAAACCGCCCGGGCGCGGGCGGCAATATCGCCGCCGACTATGTTGCCAAGAGCAAGGCCGACGGGAATACGCTGCTGGTCACCTTCACCAGCTTCTCGGTCAACCCGAGCCTCTACAAGAACCTGCCGTTCGATCCGATCAAGGACTTCACGCCCATCAGCATGCTGGCAACCGTGCCCAGCGTGCTGGTGGTGCGCAAGGACTTCCCGGCCAGGAACATGTCCGAATTCATCGCGCAGGTAAAAGCCCACCCCGGCAAATACACCGCCGGCATCGGCGCGATCGGCTCGTCGCTGCACATGGCCGGCGAACGCATGAAGATGATGGCCGGACTGGACATCCGCAATATCCCCTACAAGGGAACCAATCCCGCGCTGACCGACTTGCTCGGCGGGCAGGTGGACATGATGTTCGCCAGCTCGGTCAACGTGCTGCAGCACGTCAAGAGCGGCTCGCTGCGCGCCCTGGGGGTGACCAGTCCGCAGCCGCTGCCCGAGTTCCCCGGCGTGCCGCCCATCGGCAAGACCATCCCGGGCTTCGAGTCCAGCGCCTGGTTCGGCCTGCTGGGCCCGGCCAAACTGCCGCCCGCGACCCTGGCGACGCTGACCCGCGCCGCGCGCGAAGCACTGCAGAACCCGGCCTTTCGCAAAATGCTCGAGCGCGAGGCCGCCATCCCCGTGGGCGGCAGCGCCGCGGACCTGGCCGCCTTCATCCGCAAGGACATTGCCCGCTACGCCGAACTGGTCAAATACACCGGCGCCAAGCCCGAGTAAGCTGACGCCGCACGCGTACGAGAACCTTTGCCATGTCCGACACCCCCCTGCCGCTCTATCACAAGGTCTACCTGCTGCTCAAGCAGCGCCTTGCGGCGGGGGAGTACGCTCATGACGTGCCCATGCCCGGCGAGAACGCCCTGGCGGCCGAATACGGCGTCTCGCGGCTCACCATAAGGCGCTCGCTGGAGACCCTGGAAGACGAGGGGCTGATCCGGCGGCGCCAGGGGCGCGGCACGTTCGCCGAGCCGGCGACCGCGGCAGGGCATACCGCCGACATCGACGCGCTCATGACGCATCTGGACCGGATGGGCATGCAGACCCGCGTCCAGCTCCTGGATCTGCAGGTCGTGCCCGCCTCCGCGCAAATTGCCGAGCAACTGGAGCTGCCCTGCGGCGAACCGGTGAGCCGCTCGATACGCGTACGCAGCCACGACAGCCTGCCTTTTTCCTATCTCACCACCTATGTGCCGCACGACATCGCGCGGCGCATATCCCGCCAGCAACTGGGCTCGCGCCCGCTGTTGGCCATCTTCCGCGACCTGGGCATCGAGGTGGCCAGGGCCGAGCAGGCCATCTCGGCCACGCTGGCCGAGCCCGCCGCCGCCTCCGCGCTCGATATTCCCGTCGGATCGGCGCTGCTGAGCCTGCATCGGCTGGTGCGCGACAAGAAAGGCCGGCCGGTGGAATCCCTGCATGCCCTGTACCGTCCGGACCGCTTCGAATACCGCATGCAGATGCAGGCCCACGACACATCGGGCGAGCCCAACTGGCTGCCCGCCAGAAGCGCCGGCAAGGCTCGCCAGGCGCCGGCGAAAGCAAAACGCCCCGCAAGAGGCAAAGCAACCACGCCACCATGACATCCCAGACCCTGGCCCAGAAACTGCTCGCGGCCGCCGCGGGCAAGCAGACCGTGCGAGTCGGCGAAATCCTCAACTGCCGCGTCGACCTGGCCATGTTCCACGACTCCAGCGGCCCGCGTCGCCTCAAACCCATGCTCGAAGAACTGGGCACCGGCCTGTGGGACAGGTCCAAGGTCGTGCTGGTGATGGATCACTACGTGCCCGAGTCCGACGATGAGTCGCGCCGCATCGTGCGCATCGCGCGCGACTGGGCGCAGGAGCAGGCCTTGCCGCACGTCTACGATTCCATCGGCATCTGCCATGTGGTGGTGCCCGAGCACGGCCATATCCGGCCCGGCATGTTCTGCGTGGGCGGCGACTCGCACTCGCCCACTGGCGGCGCCTTCGGCGCCTATATGTTCGGCGTGGGCAGCACCGAGATGCTGGGCGTGGTCGCCAGCGGCGAGATCTGGATCAAGGTGCCGCAGACGCTGCTGATGCAATGGCGCGGCCGCCTGCGCGACGGCGTCACCGCCAAGGACATGGCGCTATGCATGATAGGCCGCTTCGGCATGAGCGGCGGCCGCTACCAGGCGGTACAGTTCGCCGGCGACGCAGTGCGTGCCCTGTCCATGCAGGAGCGCATGACACTGTCGAACATGTCGGCCGAACTGGGGTCGCAGGCCGGCCTGATCGCGCCTGACGACATCACGCTGGACTACTTGCGCGCGGCGGGCGTCGCGCAAAGCGAGTTGCCCGACACCGCGCACTGGCAGACCGATGCCGACGCCCAGGTCGAGCGCCACGACTTCGACGCCGACACGCTCGCGCCGCAGGTCGCGGCGCCGCACAGTCCGGCCAACGCGGCGCCGGTGACCGACTACCCCGACACGCCGGTGCAGGCGGCCTATATCGGCGCTTGCACCGGCGCCAAGCTCGAAGACCTGCGCGCGGCCGATCGCGTGCTGCGCGGCCGTCCCGTGGCAAGCGGCGTCAAGCTGATGGTTGCGCCGGCCAGTCTGCGCGATCAGGCACAGGCCGAGCGTGAAGGCATCATGGCCCGGCTGGTGCAATCCGGCGCCGAAGTGCTGCCCACCTCATGCGGGGCCTGCTCGGGCTACGGCAGATCCATTCCCGAAGGCGCCAGCGTGATCTCGACCACGGCGCGCAACTTCAAGGGCCGCATGGGATCGGATACCGCCCGGGTCTACCTGGCGTCTCCCTACACGGTAGCGGCGTCGGCGCTGACCGGCCGCATCGCCGATCCGAGGGGCTTGCTGACATGACGCACACGCATCGCATCTGGAAAGTCGGCCATGACGTCGACACCGACCAGCTTGCTCCCGGCGCCTACATGAAGTTCGGCATCGACGAGATCGCCAGGCATTGCCTGCAAGGCCTGCGTCCGGATTTTGCCGCGCAGGTGCGGCCTGGCGACGTGCTGGCGGCCGGCGGAAACTTCGGCATCGGCTCCTCGCGCGAGCAGGCCGCAGCCGCGCTGGTCGCGTTGGGTGTGCACGCCGTGGTGGCGCCCAGCTACAGCGGCCTGTATTTTCGCAATGCCTTCAACGTGGGGCTGCTTCTGCTCACCTGCCCGCGAGCCGGCGAGCTCGAGGAAAACGAGCAAATCGCCGTCGCAACGGAGCAAGACGCCCCCGTCGTGGTGCGCGCCGACGGCACCCGCCTGGCCTGCGAGCCGATCCCCGGCTTTTTGCTGGACATGGTTCGCGCAGGCGGACTGCTCAATCAACTCAAGCATCGGCTCGCCACGGGCGAGCTGGCGCGCCATCCCATGAAAGCATCATGACGACAGCCGACCGTGCCCCCCGGCCCAATTCCCTCAAGTCCAGGATCGCCGCCGGGCAGACTGTATTGGCGCCCGGCGTCTACGATGCCTTCTCGGCGCTGATCGCCCAGCAGGCGGGATTCGACGCCGTGTATCTCTCGGGCGCTTCGATCGCCTATGCCGCCCTGGGGCGCTCGGACGTGGGCCTGACGACCTGCACCGAGGTCACCGACACGCTGGCGCGCATCACCGACCGTGTCGACTGCCCCGTCATCGTCGATGGCGACACCGGCTTCGGCAACGCGCTGAACGTGCAACGCACGGTGCGCGGTTTCGAGCGCGCTGGCGCGGCCATGATCCAGCTCGAAGACCAGGGCTTTCCCAAGCGCTGCGGCCATCTGGCCGGCAAGACGCTGGTCCCGGCCCACGAGATGTGCGGCAAGCTGCGCGCCGCGCTCGACGCGCGGCACAGCGCGAATACGCTCGTCCTGGCGCGCACCGACGCGGTCGCGGTGGAAGGGCTGGATGCGGCGCTGGAGCGCGCCGAAAAATATCTGGAATGCGGCGTGGACGCGCTCTTTGTCGAAGCCTTGCGCACGCCCGAACAGATGGACGCGGCCTGCGCCCGCTTCGCTGCGCGCACACCGCTATTGGCCAATATGGTGGAAGGCGGACAAACGCCGGTGGAGAGCGCGCAAGCGCTGGGCGAACGCGGCTTTCGCATCGTCATATTTCCTGGCGGCACCATGCGTGCCGTGGCCCACATGCTGCAGGCGTACTACGCCAGCCTGCACGCCCACGGCACCACCGCGCCCTGGCGCGAACGCATGCTCGATTTCGACGGAATCAACGCCGTCATCGGCACGCCGGAACTCCTGGCGCAGGGCAAGCGCTACGAATAGCGCCGGCAAATGGCGTTGGCGCTACATTAGCGTCAATCGGCAATCGCCGGTAAACCGGCGTTTTTTCACGAACACAGCACACGAGAACAGACATGGCAGCGCAAACCACCCTGGACCTGAACAGCGACATGGGCGAAAGCTACGGCGCCTGGAAAATGGGCGACGACGAGGCCGTGCTCGGCTACGTCAGCTCGGCCAACATTGCCTGCGGCTTTCATGGCGGCGACCCGTCCACGCTGCGCAAGACCGTGGCGGCCGCGATCAAGCAGGGCGTGGCCCTGGGCGCGCATCCCGGCTTCCAGGATCTGGCCGGCTTCGGCCGGCGCAACATGCACATCTCGCCGCAGGAAGCCTACGACATCACCGTGTACCCGGTCGGCGCCGTGGCCGGCGTGGCGCGTTCGCAAGGCGGCGCGCTGCATCACGTGAAGGCGCACGGCGCCTTCTACAACATGGCCGCCAAGGACGCCAGGCTGGCCCGCGCCATCGCCCAGGCCGTGCACGATATCGACAGCAGCCTGATCTTCTACGGCCTGGCCGGCAGCGCCATGATCCAGGAGGCGCAGGCCCTGGGCCTGCGCGTGGCCAACGAAGTGTTCGGCGACCGCAGCTACCAGCCCGACGGCTCGCTCACGCCGCGCGCGCAGCCCGATGCCATGATCACCGACGTGAACAAATCGGTCGAACAGATCCTGCGCATGGTGCAGGAGCAAGTCGTCGTCGCCACCGACGGCACCCGCGTGCCGGTCCAGCCCGACACGCTGTGCATCCACGGCGATCAGCCCAACGCCGTCGTCTTCGCACAGGGCATCCGCAAGGCGCTCGAGGACGCGGGCATCACGGTACGCACCGTATAAGCCGCGTCAGTACGCTTCCACGACATTGACCGGCGTGCCGGCCACGAAACGCTCGATATTGCCCATCAGCTGATCGGCCAGCGACTGCTGGGCCTCGTCCGAGGCCCACGCCACGTGCGGCGTGAGGATGAAGTTGGGCCGCGACGCGGCCCGCATCAGCGGGTTGTCCGGCGCAGGCGGCTCGCTCTGCGTGACGTCGAAGCCTGCGCCGCCGACGAGCCCTTCGTCGAGCGCGCGAACCAGGTCCGCCTCGTCGACCAGGCCGCCGCGGGCCGTGTTGATGATGAGCGGCCGGCGCTGCATCTTGCGGAACTCGGGCATGGCGATCAGGCCGCGCGACTGTTCCGTGAGCGGCAGGTGCAGCGTGATCACGTCGCTGGTCGCGAGCATCTCTTCCCATGGCACGTATCCGGCGCCCGCGCCTTGCACGCCTTTGCGGGCCGCGAACTGCGGGATCATCCCGAATGCCTTGGCGATCCCGGCGACGCGCTGTCCCAGCACGCCGTGGCCGATGATTCCCAGGCGCGAGCCCGCCAGATCGCGGATGGGATGGTCGAAAAAGCAGAATTGCGCGGCTTGCTGCCAGCGCCCCGCCAGCACCGATTCGCGATAGGCCACGATGCTGCGACGCAGGGCGAATATGAGCGCGAAAGTATGTTCGGGCACGGTATTGACCGCGTAGCCCCGAATGTTGGACACCACCACACCACGGGCCTTGCAGGCCGCCTTGTCGACGCAGTCGGTGCCCGTCGCGGCGACCGCGATCAGGCGCACGCGGGGCGCCTGCGCCAGCGCTTGCGCGGTAATGGGCGCTTTATTGGTGATGACGATGTCGGCGTCCCGGATCCGCTCGGCGACCTGATCCGGCGCCGTGCGCTCGTAT
Source organism: uncultured Bordetella sp. (assembly GCA_937881145.1). Lineage (GTDB taxonomy): Bacteria > Pseudomonadota > Gammaproteobacteria > Burkholderiales > Burkholderiaceae_B > Bordetella. The sequence goes on along the minus strand of CALGFL010000237.1, from coordinate 5,958 downwards.
TCGATCAGCGCATGTTCGAAAGCCGGAGGACGCAGGCGGATGTGCGGCGCAATGGTGGCGCGGTCGAGGAAGACGATCTTGTACATGGCGAGAATCAGGCGGGCAATTGCAGCAGGCGTTTGGCCTCGGCGGCGACGGCCGCCGGGGTAATGCCGAAGTGTTCGTACAACGCGTCGGCAGGCCCCGACGCGCCGAATCCGGTCATGCCGATAAAGCCGCCGCGTTCGCCAAGATAACGGTCCCAGCCGAAACGCACGGCGGCTTCGACGGCAACTCGTACTGTACCAGCCCCCAGGACGGCGACCCGGTAGGCCTGGTCCTGCTCCTCGAAGCGCTCCCAGCTGGGCATGGAAACAACGGCCGTGGGTATGCCCTCGGACAGCAGCCGGGCGCGCGCCGCGAGCGCGATGGCCACCTCCGATCCGGTGGCGAGCAAGGTCACGGCTCGCACTCCGTTCTCGGCCTCGGCCAGCACATACGCGCCGCGCCGCGAAAGATTTTCGTCGTTGTGCTCGCGCCGGACGAGGGGCAAGGCCTGGCGCGCGAAGATCAGCGCTACCGGGCCGCTGCGATCCTCCAGCGCGATTTCCCAGCATTCGGCCGCCTCGACGGCATCGGCCGGACGCAGCACCCGCATATTGGGCATGGCGCGCAAGGACGCCAGGATCTCCACCGGCTGATGCGTCGGGCCATTTCTGCCGATGCCGATCGAGTCGTGACTGAAGACGAACTTGACCGGCAGATTCATCAGTGCCGCCATCCGCATCGCCGGCCGTTCGTAATCCGAGAAAGCCAGATACGTCACGGCCAGCGGCAGGACGCCGCCGTGCGCGGCCATGCCGTTGGCCATGGCGCCCATCACGTGCTCGCGCACGCCGCAATGCACATAAGCACCGCTGCGATCCTGCGCCGTAAAAGCGGCGAGCCGGCGCTTGTGTCCCGTAGGCGCCTCCAGATCGGCGCATCCCACCATGCGCTCGGGAAGGACAGCTGTCAGGCGGTCGTTGATCTCGGCTGAAATCAGAATGCCGCTGGGAACCTGCTCGGCTTGCGCGGCGTGCCGCTTGTAATCCCGAAGCACATCGCGCCACCCGTGCGGCAGCTCTCCGGCGAGAACGCGATCGAACTCGGCGCGCTGCGCGGCGGGCAGCGCCTCGCGGCGAGCATGCCATGCCGCATGCTCGGCGTGGCCGCGCCGACCCGCGGCGCGCCAGGCCTGCCGAATGGCTTCGGGCACTTCGAAAGGCGCATGCGGCCAGTCCAACAGCTTGCGCGCCGCCTCGGCGTCCTCGGGGTACAGGCGGGCGCTGTGCCCGCCTCGTTGCCCCTGCAGTCTGGCCAGGCCGCGCGCGATCACCGTGCGGCATGCGATGAAGGAAGGGCGCGGATCCTTTCCGGCCTCGTCCAGGGCCGTCGAAACGGCCTCGATGTCGTGCCCGTCGACCTCGGCCACGTGCCAGCCCGCGACGCGGCAGCGCATCGCGACGTCTTCGCTGATGGACAGGTCCGTGCTGCCATCGTCGGTGATCCGGTTGTCGTCCCACAGCAGCGTCAATTTGCCCAGGCGCAGGTGGCCCGCCAGGGAGATCATTTCCTGGCCGACGCCCTCCTGCAGGCAGCCGTCGCCGACAAACGCGTAAGTGCGGTGATCGACCAGGCCCTGACCGAAGCGGGCATTGAGATAGGCCTCGGCCACGGCCATGCCCAATGCGTTGGCGATGCCCTGCCCCAGGGGGCCGGTCGTCACCTCGATGCCGCATTCCGGCGCGATCTCCGGATGGCCTTCGCAGCGCGCGCCCAGTTCGCGAAACCGCTTGATTTCATCGATGCAGAGGTGCTCGTAGCCGGTCAGGAACAGCAGCGAGTACAGCAGCATCGAGCCGTGCCCGTTCGAGAGCACGACGCGGTCGCGATCCGGCCAGGTCGGGTCGGAGGAAAGAAACTTCAGATGCCGCGTATAGAGCGCGGTGGCGATCTCCGCCATGCCCAGCGGCACGCCTTGATGTCCCTCCTGCGCCCGAACGATGGCGTCGATGGAAAGAAAGCGTATGGCGTCGGCAAGCTTGGCCGATGGAATATTGGACATTTCCAAACCTATGTCGAGCGCCACCGCCAGAGGGGTCGATAGCGGAAGAAATCGCGAAAACGCGGATCAGGTCAAGGAGCCTGCGTGATCCTGCAGCAGCTTCCAAGCCTGGTCGCCGAATTTGCCGCGCCACGTCTTGTAGTAGTCCGTCTTGGCCAGCGCCGCCTTGAAGGGCGCCGCATCCACGTCCAGGATCTGCAAGCCGTGCTGCTTCAACCCGCCGACCAGCGATTTGCTGAGCGCCGCGATGTCGGCGCGCTCGTCGGCGGCGGACTTCCCGAACTCGCGGAACACGATCTCCCTGACGTCCGCGGGCAGCCGGTCGACGGCCTTTCGGTTGCCCAGAATCCAGTACGCATCCCACACGTGGTTGGTCAGGCTGCAGTATTTCTGCACTTCGTAGAGCCGCGCCGTGCTGATGATGGCCAGCGGATTTTCCTGGCCCTCGACCAGCTTGGTCTGCAGCGAGGAGTAGACCTCGTTGAAGTTGATGGGCGTCGGGCTGGCGCCCAAGGCGGAGAACAGCGTCGAGAGGATCGGCGAAGCCGGCACGCGCAGCTTCATGCCATGCAGGTCTTGCGGCGTCTTGATCGGCCGGGTCGAGGTCGTTATCTCGCGAAAGCCGTTGTCCCAGGGCTTGGACATCGTCACCAGGCCGACCTTCTCGACCTGAGCGCGGACATACTTGCCCAGCGATCCGTCCATCGCCTGCCACACGTGGTCGTAATCCGGGAATGCGAAGCCGGTATTGACGATGCCCGCGACCGGCACCAGGGTCGACAGCACCGAGCTGGCTTCGTTGAAGAATTCCACCCCGCCGTTGCGCACCTGGGACAGCAAGTCGGTGTCCGAGCCCAGCTGGTTGGCCGGGAACAGGCGTATTTCCAGCTTTCCGCCCGTGGCCTGCTTGATGCGGTCGATCGCTTCCTGGGCGCGCTTGTTCACCGGATGGGTGGGGTCCTGCCCTGTGGCCAGCTTGTAAGTGAACTGCGCTGCATTGGCATACCTGGGCAGAATCGCCGCCAAGGATAGGGATGCGGCGCCCTTCAGGCATTGCCTGCGGGTCAACATGAAACGCGAGATTCCTGGCTTGTCCATCGCTTGTCTCCTTTGAGAGTGTCGTTGTTTGTGCTGCGATACCACTTGCTGGAAATCAGTGAATCAGCATTCCGCCGTTCACATCCAAGGTCACGCCCGTGCAGTACTTGGCCAGCGGGCTGGCCAGGAACACCACGCATCCGGCCACATCGGAAGGTTCGCCGATGCGGTTCAGGGGAATCTGCTCCAGGATGCCCTGCATGCGGTCGTCCGGAATCAGGCCCTTGTTGATGTCCGTGGCGATCAGGCCCGGAGTGACGCAATTGACCCGGATGCCGTCCACGCCGAACTCGCGCGCCATGGCGCGCGCCAGGCCCAGAACGCCGGCCTTGGCCGCCGAATAATGCGGACCGCCCAGGATGCCGCCGCCGCGCTGCGCGGAAACGGAAGAAATGCAGACGATGGCGCCCGACTTGGCCGCCCTCATGGACGGCAGCACGGCTTGCGACATGTGCAGCGTGCCGCGCAGACTCACGTCGAGCACGGCGTCGTAGTCGTCTGCGCTGATGTCGGCTGTCTTGCGCGGCTGGGTGATGCCGGCGTTGTTCACCAGAATGTCGACGCGGCCGCACTGGTCGATGACGGCCTGGACCGCGCGCTCGCAGGAAACCTTGTCTGTCACGTCGGCCACGACGCCGATGTGGCGCTCGCCCAGCCGGGCGGCGGCGGCGGCGGGCTGCGCGCCTTCGAGATCCAGGATCACCACGCGGGCGCCCTGCTCGGCCATCATGCGGGCCGTGGCGAAGCCCAATCCGTTAAGGCCGGCGCCACCGGTGACCACGGCGATTTTTTCAGCAAGAAGCATGCTCTGTACTCCGAAAGAGAAAGCGTTGATATAAAGGAATGCGCGCGGCGGGAAGAACCTGAGCGTTCATTCCAGCCAGTTCTTGATGCGCGATGCCAGCGCATCGCAGCTGATGCCGTAGCGGTCGTGCAGCGTAGGCAGCGCGCCCGCGTCCAGAAAGGCATCGGGCAGGCCGGCCAGCTGGAATCCCGCCGGCTGCACGCGATGCCGCAGCAGCGCGCCGGCCACCGCTTCGCCCAGGCCACCGACCACCGAATGATTCTCGGCAACGACCACCAGGCGGTGGCGGTAGCGAACCGCCTCGATGATGGCCGCCTCGTCGAGCGGCTTGATGGTCGGGCAATGCAGCACGGCCACGCCGATGCGATCTTGAGTAAGTGCCTGCGCGACCTCGAGCGCGCGCATCGTCATGATCCCGCTGGAGATGACGAGCACGTCGTCGCCGTCGCGCAGCAATTTCGCCTTGCCCAGCTCGAACTTGTAGTCGTATTCGTCGAGCACCAGCGGCACTTGGCCGCGCAGCAGCCGCATATAGACCGGGCCGTCATGGGCGGCGATCTGCGTCACGGCCTGTTCGGTGTCCAGGGCGTCGCAAGGATCGACGATCGTGAGCCCGGGCACCGCCCGCATCATGGCAATGTCGTCGGTAGCCTGGTGGCTGGGTCCGTAGCCGGTCGTCAGTCCCGGCAGCGCGCAGCATATCTTGACGTTCAGGTGCTCTTCGGCGATCACCTGGTGAATGAAGTCATAGGCACGGCGCGTGCCGAACACCGCATAGGTGGTCGCGAAAGGCGTCAGACCTTCCTTGGCCATGCCGCCGGCCGCGCCCATCAGCAACTGTTCGGCCATGCCCATCTGAAAGAAACGCTCGGGGTAGGCCTGGGCGAACAGATGCAGATCGGTGTACTTGGCCAGATCGGCCGTCAGACCCACGATGTCGGGCCGCGTCTGGGCCAGTTCCACCAAGGCCTTGCCGAACGGCGCCGCCCGGGTGCGCTGCCCCTCGCTGGCAATGGAGGCGATCATCGCCGACGTCGTCAGGCGTGGTTTCTTCTGGGCAACGTTCATTTGCGCGCTCCTTCGGCCTGCAGTTGATCGAGAATATCCAGGGCCTTGCGCCACTCCGGCGGATCGACGCGAATGAAGTGATTCTTTTCCCGCGCTTCCAGGAAAGGCACACCCTTGCCCATGAGTGTGTCGAACAGGATCACGCGCGGCTTGGCTTGACCGTAATGCCGCGCAGCATCGAAGGCCTGCAGCACCGCCGGCAGGTCATTGCCGTCCACGCGCTGCACATGCCAGCCGAAAGAGGCCCATTTTTCCGCCAGCGGCTCGAATCCCAGCACCTTGCTCGAGGGGCCGTCGGCCTGCTGATTATTGATATCGACCAGGCAGACGAGATTGCCCAGGCCGTGATGGCCGGCCGCCATGGCCGCTTCCCAAGTGGAACCTTCGTCCAGCTCGCCGTCCGACATCGAGTTGTAGACGAAGGCCGGATTGTTTTTCCAGCGCAGGCCCAGCGCCATGCCGACCGCGATGGGCAGCCCCTGTCCCAGCGAGCCGCCGGACATTTCCATGCCCGGGGTATAGGCGGCCATGCCCGACATGGGCAGGCGACTGTCGTCGCTGCCATAGGTCTCGAGTTCGCTCTGGCCGATGATGCCGGCCTCGATCAAGGCGGCGTAGAAGGCGATCGCATAGTGGCCGTGCGAAAGCAGGAAGCGGTCCCGCCCTTCCCACTGCGGCTCGTCGGCCCGGTAATTCAAGGCATGCCCGTAGGCGACCGCCAGCACATCGGCCCAGCCGAGCGCCTGGCCGATATAACCCTGGCCCTGCACCTCGCCCATGCGCAAAGCGTAGCGACGTATGCGGTAGGCGCGTTCCCGCAGCGGCGGAACCAACTCGTTCATCATCTATCCCCAGTGGAAAAGGAAATCTTGCTCAAGGTGAAGACGGCAGCAGCCCGATG
>CALGFL010000236.1 GCA_937881145.1 uncultured Bordetella sp. | reverse complement strand
CGCCGCTTCCAATACCGCATCGGTGTGCTCGCCCAGCGTCGGCGCGCGCCGCGCGATAGCGCCCGGGTTCTCCGACAGCAGCGGGAAGATCGCCGGTTGCTCGACCTCGATGCCGCTGGCCGCCTTGACCGTGGCGATGGCGGCGCGGGCGCGATAGTGAGGATCGCCGGCAATATCGGCCACGGTATAGATGCGGCCCGAAGGCACGCCGGCTTCGCGCATGGCTTGGAGCACCTCGGTAATCGTGCGCTGCCCCGTCCAATCGCCGATGGCGGCGTCCAGTTCCTCGACGCGCCGCGCGCGCCCGTCGTTGCGCGCCAGATCGGGATCGCCGCCCAGATCGGAGCGGCCGATCTTGTCCATCAAGCGGCCGAAGATGCCGTCGCCATTGCCGGCGATGAGCACGTAGCCGTCTTTGCAAAGATACGCATTGGAAGGCGCGATGCCCGGCAGGGCCGCGCCCGCCGGTTCGCGCACGGCGCCGAACACCGAGTATTCGGGCAACAGGCTTTCGGTCAGGTTGAAGATGCTTTCGAACAGGGCGGCGTCGATCATCTGGCCCTGTCCGCCGCGCGCGTCGCGCTGGTACAAGGCCAGCAGCACGCCCAATGCGCCATGCAGGCCGGCTACGGTGTCGCCGATGGAGATGCCGGCGCGCACCGGCGCCCTGCCCGGCTCGCCGCTGAGATAGCGCAGGCCCGCCATGGCTTCGCCGATGGCGGCAAAGCCCGGCTCGCCGGCCTTGGGGCCCGTCTGGCCATAACCCGAAATGCGCAGCATGATCAGGCGCGGGTTGGTTGCGTGCAGGGTCTCCCACGACAGGCCCCATTTTTCCATCGTGCCGGGGCGAAAGTTCTCGATCAGCACGTCGGCCTGGGCCGCCAGGGTCCGCACCAGGGCCTGCCCCTCGGCCTTGCGCAGATCCACGCATACCGACTGCTTGCTGCGCGACTGGGCTTCCCACCATACCGAAGTGCCCTCGTGCAGCATGCGCCATTTGCGCAAAGGATCGCCCTGCCCGGGCGGTTCGATCTTGATGATTTGAGCGCCGAAATCGGCCAGGGTCTTGGCCGCGAAAGGGGCCGCGATCAGTTGACCCAGTTCCAGCACGCGGATGCCGGACAGTATCTGCTCCGCCATATCTTTCTCCCTCGGCCTTGGTCTCGATGCGTCGGAAACAGTCTACACGGGCCGCCGCTCAGGCAGACGCCCTGGCGGCGGCGATGCGGCGCGCCAGCATGGCGTCGAAGGCATCGCAGATCTTGCGCACGTAAGGATTCTTGTAGTCGTAGACGCCGCCCGCTTCTTCCGGATGCGCCAGCATGGTGGCGTTGGCCTCGAACACCAGCACCCTGCCGTCGGGCAGGATGGAAAAATCGACGCCGCCGTAGTCCAGATCCAGTGCGCGCCCGATGGCCTCGATGGCCGCCATGGCCTTGTCGCCCAAGACCCGCCGCGGGTCGGCCAGAAAGGCCTCTTCTTCGCGGCGCTTCCACGCTTCGTGCTGCATGCCCGCGGTATCGTGATGCACGATCCAATGACTGGCGATGGCCATGTGGTACGCAAAGGGCTGGCGGTCGACGAAGAGAACGCGGTACTTGCGAAAGCCGCCGTCGGCCGACGCGTAATTCACGTAGTCGGTCAGGTAGTAATAAGGCGAAGGCCAGGGCTCGAAGCCGGCGACGTCCGCTTTCGATTCCAGTTTTTCCAGATGATCGCCACCGTGCGAGCTGACGGGCCGCACCAAAATGGGAAATCGGTCTTGCGGCAAGGCATTCAAGGTATCGCGCAATGCGGCGAACTCGACGCGGTCGGTGCGCGGCACGACGACATGCCCCAGGCCGCCGAGCAGATCGGGAACCCGATGACGAGCCGTGCGCGCGACGGCTTGCGCGGTGTTGATCCAAGGTTTGCCGCAAGTGGCCATAAAGCGCGCCATGGGTTCGACGACGCGGTCCATCACGTCCGGATCGCCGATCGCGTTGAAGACCAGGTCGTAGTCCGGCAAGCGCGCCAGCTCTTCGGGCCGGGCGTATTCGATCACGCAGACGATGCGCGTGACGCACTTTTGCGGCAGCAGGTATTCGGTGGGAACGTTGCCCAGTCCTGCGCCCCACAGAACCAGTGCCGTCATGCGCGGATCGGCGGCGTGGTCCACGTACACGGCCTTGCTGCCGTAGACCGCGTCGCGATGCTTTTTCACGGCGGCAAAATCGCCGCGCGCCTCGAAGATGGACGCCAGGTTCATGTGGACTTCGATCTGATCGGGATCGACCTCCAGCGCCGCCCGGTACCAGACCAGCGCCTCGTCGTAGTCCTTGAGGTCGTAATAGATCGTGCCCACGTTCAGCAGCGCCTGCGCATAGGCTGGCCGGCATTTGAGCGCCGCGGCGTAGCAGTCCAAGGCCTCTTGCGCCTTGCCCAAGCGCTTGTAGGCCACGCCCATATTGTTGTGCGCCTCGGCATGGGCCGGCTGCAGCGCCACGGCCCGCCGGAAACTCGCGATGGCTTCGCCCGGCTCGCCCAGCGCCATCAAGATCGAGCCCAGATTGTTGTGGCCGCCGACATGATCGGGATGCTCGTCCAGCAAGCGCCGATAGGCCTGCGCGGCCTCGCGGTACTGCCCGCTTTGCTGCAGCAGATAGGCGCGGCGGAACGCCTGTTCGAGCTTGCCCTGATCCATGTCGCGTCAGGCGGTATGCCGCTTGCGGTAATCGTGCATGAATTCCACCAGCGCCTCGACGGCCTCGATCGTCACGCCGTTATAGAGGGAGGCTCGCATGCCGCCGACCGAGCGATGGCCGTTCAACCCGGAAAACCCCGCCTGCGAAGAAGCTTGCAGGAACTGCGTTTCCGCCTCGGGCGTCGCCATATTGAAGACGACGTTCATGATCGAACGATGGGCCGCGTCGGCGCGGCCGCGATAAAAACCGTCGCTGCCGTCGACCGCCGCATAGAGCAGTTCGGCCTTGCGGCGGTTGATCGCGTCCATCTTTTCCAGGCCGCCCACGTCCTCGCGCAGCCAGCGCGTGGCCAGCATGACGGCGTAGATGGCGAAGACGGGCGGCGTGTTGTAGATGGAATGCGCCGCGGCGTGGGTGCGGTAATCCATGAACTCGGGCAGGCGATCGACGGGCACCTTGTTCATCAACTCGTCGCGCACCACCACGACGGTCACGCCCGCGGGGCCGAGGTTTTTCTGCGCGTGCGCATAGATGAGGTCGTAGCGCTGCGCCTCGCAGGGCCGGGAGAGAAAATCGGAAGACATGTCGCACAGGCGCGGCACGTCGTCGCGGCCCATGGTTTCCTGGAACTGCACCCCGTCCACCGTCTCGTTGGAGATGTAATGGAAGTACGGCGCCTCGGGCGAAAGCGTCAGTTCTTGCGCGCGCGGCAGCACCTTGAAACCGGCATCCTTGCCGCTCCAGGCCACCTCGATGCGGTGATCCTTCCCGGCTGCCGCAAGCGCCTTGCCGCTCCAGTAGCCCGTGTGCAGGTACTCGGGCGCCGGCCCCCCCGGGTGGGCAAAAGCCATGGGAAACGTGAAGAATTGCTGGGTCGCCCCGCCTTGCAGGAACAGCACCTGATAGCCGTCCCGCAGGCCCAGCAGCGTGCGCACGTTGCGTTCGGCTTCGGCCACGACCTCGGCGAACCACGCGGAGCGATGGCTGATGCCCAGCACCGACATGCCGACTTCCGGCACGCACAGCATGGACTCGTGCAACTGTTGAAGGATCTTCTCCGGCAAGGCCCCCGGACCACCGGAGAAATTTCGGGCATTGCGCAGTCGTACGGCTTCCAGCATGGTCAAGCTCCTGAGGCTCGCGCGGCACAGTCGGCGAGCATGGCCTGGAAGGCCGCGAATACCTTGTGCATCTGCGATTTCTTATAGGGGTAAATGTCTTCGGAGTCCATGTCGTGCACGATGCCGCAGGTATCGGCCTCGAATACCAGCAGCTCGCCGCGGGGCGTCTCGCCGCAATCGATGATCACGTAGTCCAGGCCCACCCGCTCGTGAAAGGTGCGCAAAGCCTGAGCGTGGCGCGCG
>CALGFL010000235.1 GCA_937881145.1 uncultured Bordetella sp. | reverse complement strand
GACGCGCATTGGCCAAAGGTCTCACCCGAGCGAGCCGCCGGGCCGCCCCAAGGCGAGCGACATTGTCCCCCTTGGGGGGACGCGAACACGAAGTGTGAGCGGGGGGCACTAATATGCGCTTGTTGTTCCTGCTGCTGTTCGTGCTGACCGCATTGATCCAGTATCCGCTCTGGCTGGGCAAGGGCGGCTGGCGCAGTGTGTGGGACATGCAGAAGCAGGTCGCCCAGCAGCACGCGGCCAACGACAGCATGCGGGCTCGCAACGCGGCCATGGAAGCCGAAGTGCAGAGCCTGCAGAACGGCACGGACGCGATCGAAGAGCGCGCCCGTGCCGAACTGGGCATGATGCGCCCGGGCGAGGTGTTCGTGGAAATGCTGCCGCCCGGAACCCCCGCGCCCAATACGGCGACGGCGGCGGTGGCCAACGCCACGGCGGCGCAGGAAGCCCAGACCAAGGCCGCGCACGCCAAGCCGGCCGCCAAACCCGCGCCCGGAAAACCCAGGCCGCAGTCCCGCTGACCCTCCGGCGCGGCGCCAGGTAACGACATGACCGATCAGCTTAAAAAATATCTGTTTGAAAACCGCTCCGTTCGCGTCCAGGCCGTGCGGCTTGAAGACACCTGGCGCGACGCGCTGGCGCATCATTCGTATACGCCCGCCGTGCGCAAACTGCTGGGAGAGCTGATCGCGGCCTCGACCCTGCTCGCGGCCAACATCAAGTTCGACGGTTCGCTCCTGCTGCAAATTCAGGGCGACGGTCCGATTTCCCTGGTGGTGGTCGAGTGCAAGATGGAGCCCCCGCGCTCATTGAGTTCGCTGCCCCCCGAGGGGGCTGCCGGCGGCTTGGGGCGGCCCGGTGCCGCTGGCGACCTGAGCCTGCGCGCCACCGTCAAAATGCGCGAAGGCCACGCCATGCCCGAAGACGGCACGCTGCAGTCGCTGCTCAACGCGAATGGCGCGGGCCGCTTCATGGTGCTGCTCGACCCCAGGCGCAAGACGCCGGGCCAGCAGACCTACCAGGGCATCGTGCCGCTGGAAGGCGACACCGTGGCCCAGGTGCTGGAGCACTACATGAAGTCGTCCGAGCAGCTCGACACGCGCTTGTGGCTGGCGGCCGACGACCGATACGTTGCAGGCCTGCTGGTGCAGCGTCTGCCCGATCACGGCGGGCAGGCGGGCGAAGCACTGGACGAGACCTGGAGCCGCGCCACGCAGCTGGCCTCGACCCTGGGCGCCGGCGAGCTGCTGGCCGTCGACACCGACACGCTGATACACCGCCTGTACTGGGAAGAAACGCTGCTCGCCTTCGATCCGCATAACGTGCGCTGCCACTGCCCTTGCGGGCGCGAACGCGTGGCCGAGATGCTGCGCATGCTGGGGCGCGACGAGGTCGACTCCATCCTGGCCGAGCAGGGGCAGGTGGAGGTCTTGTGCGATTTCTGCGGCAAGCCCTATCTGTTCGATGCGGTGGATTGCGCCGGCCTGTTCGCGGCGCGCACGCCGATGGCCGATGCGCCGCATCCGCCTACGGTGCATTGACGCCGGCGGCATGCCGGGTGCGTGACATTTCGGTCGCAGCGTAGTTTCCACAACGTAGTTTCCACAATCGACGCGATCGCGTGCGGCTTGCACACTTGCGCGTCATGCATCGCCTTTCTCCACGTCAACGCGGCAGCGCCCTGGTCGAATCGGCCGTGGCGCTTGCGCTCGTTCTGTTCGCGGGGTTGGCGGCGCTGGAGTTCGCCCACTGGCAATTGACGCGCCATCTGGCCCTGGTGGCGCTGACCGAGGCGGCGCGTGCCGGGGCCGCGGGGCACCTGCGCCCCGTCACGATGGCGCGGGCTTTCGAGGCCGGCATGGCGCCGCGCCATGCCGCGCCGCACGGCAGCTCGCGGCAGCGGCTGCGCGCCGCCTGGGCCCGCACGCAGGCGCGCATCGGCCTGCCTGCCTGGCGCATCTGGGTGCTGCAGCCGGATCAGGCCGCCTATGCTGATTTCGGGCAGCGCGGCTTGCCGCTGCCCGAGGACGCGCGCGGGCGCGCGGCCATCCGCAACGATTACCAGGCTGAACAGCACGCGGACCATGCGGTGCGATGGCCGCAGGGCCGCGGCCTGCGTTCCGGGCTCACCATCTTCGAGGCCAATATGCTGCGCCTGCGCCTGGTCTATGTGGTCGAACCCCTGGTGCCGGCCTTGCGGCCGCTGCTGCGCGGGCTGGCGGCGGGGGCGGCAAATGCCTGCTCGCGGCAGATCCTGGCCGCCGGTGCCTTGCCGCTGACGCTGGAAATGACCATGGACATGCAATCCCATGCCTTGGCCTGGCCGGCGGATCATGGGGTTTTACCGGCTAACCATACGTGTTGAATCCGGGTCATATATGATTCTGATTCCGCTTTTTTGGGACGCTGGCGCCCAACCGTCTGCCCATATGCCGCTCAGGACTGCTTCGTCCGAAACGCCCTCGATACCAGATGAACCTGCTGCAATGGCGATAGTCATGGCGCAGGACGAGGCGCGGCTATATGGCCGGGCCTGCGAACCGGGCCTGTCCGCGCTTTTGCGGGACATCGCGCCATTGGCCGGCGACATCATCGACGCCTACCACCGCGGCCTGGCTGACATGCCCAGGGCGCGCAGTCTCCTGGGGGCTTTGTCGGGCGACGAACTCGACGCGCTCAAGCGCTGGCAGGTCGCCAATTTGCTCGGCCTGCTCGCCCCGGGGTTGAACGCGCGGAGCCACGAAGCCGTGGCCCGCATGGTCGGGCGCAGGCTTGCGCTGTCGTGCGTCAGCCGGGAAGAACTGGCCTTTGCCAAAGACCTGCTCTACACACTGATCATCGAGCGCGTGGGCCGCGACAAGCACGAGCAGGCTCTGTCGATTCTGTCGGCCCGCATGATGCGCGACCTGGCCTGGCATCTGACGGTCTATCAGGAAATCTACGCCCAGCGCACGCGACTGCTGCTCAGCGTTACGCGTCTGGCCTGGGAGGTGGGCAGCTATATCGACCTCATCGCCAAGACCGCCGAGCTTCTGGCAAACCACCCCGGCATCTGCGCCTGTCTGATTGCCCGGCCCGGGGGACTGGAGTCTCTTTGTTTCGAAGCGATGGAAGGCGCCGGACTCGAAGCGTATCTCGCACGCGTCCAGGCGATCCGCTCGTCCCATATCGCGGCTGGCAAGCCATGGACGGGGGGCGCTCCCGCGGACAAGGCCTGGCGCAGCAATCG
>CALGFL010000234.1 GCA_937881145.1 uncultured Bordetella sp. | reverse complement strand
CTTGTAGTTGGGCAGGAGCGGATTGTCCGGGCGGAACTGCTTGCCCACGGTGGTGGCGTGGTGCACCGAGATGTAGAAGTCGGTGTAGTCGCCCACGCGCGCCGGCATGGTGTATTGCGCATCGGCCTGCGCCGCCAGCAGGGGCTCGATCTTGCCTTGCAGCGGCGAACCGGCGCGCAGGGCGCGCGACAGCGCCAGGCGCAGCGCGCTCCAATGCGTTTCGCCCAAGGCCATCAGCGGGTTGAGCGCATCGCCTGAGCAGGCGGCCAGCGCTTGCGCGGCGTGGCCGTCGAAAGGCATGACGGCGGCCAGCGCGGCCAGGTCGACGATGCGGTCGCCGATGGCCACGCCGGGGCGGAAGGCTTCGTTCGAACCCGCGCGGCGGAACACGCAATAGGGCAGGTTCTGGATGGGGAAGTCGGTGCCGGTCTGGTTGGCGCTGGCGACCCAGCTTTGCAGCGCGGGGTCGTGGGTTTCGTTGATCAAGGTCATGGGAGCGTCTCTTTTCGTGGGGGCGTTCAAGCTTTGGACGAGTCGAAATGCTTGGCCAGCCCTTGCCAGCATTCATAGTAATCGGCCTGTCTCTGCGGCGAATTCAACGCCTGCTCGGTGGGGCGGATCACGCGGCGCGTCTCGAACATGAAGGCCATGGTGTCGCGGATGTAGTGCGTCTTGCCGGTGTCGGCGCGGGAAGCCTTCTCGAACGTGTCGGCATCGGGGCCGTGGCCGCTCATGCAGTTGTGCAGGCTGGCGCCGCCGGGCACGAAGCCTTCGGCCTTGGCGTCGTACACGCCGTGGATCAGGCCCATGAATTCGCTGGCCACGTTGCGGTGGAACCAGGGGGGGCGGAACGTGTGTTCCATGGCCAGGATGCGCGGCGGAAAGATGGCGAAGTCCATATTGGCCGTGCCGTGCGTGTCCGACGGCGAAGTCAGTACCGTGAAGATCGAAGGATCGGGATGGTCGTAGCTGATCGAGCCGATCGCGTTGAAGCGGCGCAGGTCGTACTTGTAGGGCGCATGCGTGCCGTGCCAGGCCACCACGTCCAGCGGGGAATGCCCGATGCCGGCGCGCCAGAAGCCGCCGGTGAATTTGCCGATCAGCTCGAAGTCGCCTTCGACATCTTCGTACCAGGCCTGCGGCGTGAGAAAGTCGCGCGCGTTGGCCAGGCAGTTCGAGCCGATGGGCCCCAGTTCCGGCAGGCGCAGCGGCGCGCCGAAATTTTCCAGCACATAGCCGCGGGCTTGCCCGTCGGGCAGCTCGACGCGAAAGCGGATGCCGCGTGGAATCACGGCGATTTCATAAGGCTCGATGTCGAGGCGGCCCAACTCGGTGGCCAGGCGCAGCCGGCCCTGCTGAGGAACGATGAGCAGCTCGCCGTCGGCATCGTAGAAAAAGCGACCCTGCATCGAGCGGTTGGCCGCATACAGGTGAATGCCCACGCCGTTCTGCTCGTCGGGGCCGCCGTTGCCGCCCCAGGTCTGCATGCCTTCGATGAAGTCGGCAGGCGCGGCAGGCAAAGGCAGCGGATTCCAGCGCATCTGGTTGGGCGTGACCGGGCCGCGGCCGAAGTCGCTCAGCCAGCCCGGCGCGATGCCGCTGGCCTGGAAAGGCAGATGCTTGGCGCCCGGGCGGATGCGGTAGGCCCACGAGCGGCGGTTCTCGGCGCGCGGCGCGGTGAAGGCCGTGCCGGAGATCTGCTCGGCATACAGGCCGTAAGGGCACGTTTGCGGCGAGTTCTGGCCGGCGGGCAGGGCACCGGGCAGGGCCTCGGCGGCCCAGTCGTTGCCGAAGCCCGATTGGTATTGCAGGGTGTCCATGATGTGTCCTCCGGCACGCGGCACGGGCCGCGTCGGTGCATGAAAAATTGTTCTTTCGCCGGCCATTTTCGACAATCGGCGGCTCCGCTGCTATGGGAATGGAAAAATACGGGCTATAAATTTCATGAATAATGGTGCGATCCGGCACCGACCCGCCATTTACGGAAAGCCCAGCATGCCCGACCTGCGCCGCCTGGACCTGAACCTGCTGGTGGTCTTCCAGCACCTGCTCGAACTGCGCAACATCTCGGCCGTGGCGCGCCGTCTCGACCTGAGCCAGCCCGCGGTGAGCAATGCGCTGCGCCGTCTGCGCACCACGTTCGGCGACGACCTGTTCGTGCGCACCGGCCAGGGCATGCTGCCCACGCCGCAGGCCGAGCGCCTGGCCGGCCTGGTCGCCGAGGCGCTGGGCCTGCTCGACCGTTTGCTGGAGGCTGACGAAGCCTTCGATCCGGCGGGCAGCACGCGGCGCTTTTGCATCGCCATGAGCGACGTGGGCGAAATCCACTTCATGCCGGCCCTGATGGAAGCCTGCGCCCGGCGCGCGCCCGGCGTGCGCATCGATTCGGTGCGCGGCGGGGCCGAACTGCGGCGCGACATGGAAGCCGGCCGCGTCGATCTGGCCGTGGGCGCTTTCGAGGATCTGGACGGCGACATCCTGCACCGCATGCTGTTCCGGCAGGGTTATATGACGCTGTTTCGCAAGGGGCATCCGCAGGCGCACGAGAACATGGGGCTCAAGGCCTTTCGCGCCCAGCAGCACCTGATCGTGTCGCGCGCCGCGCCCTATGGACAAATCAACCAGGCGCTCGAGGCGGCCGGCGTGCTGCTCCGGGCTCATCACAGCGTGCCGCACTTCACGGCGGTGCCGCATGTATTGAGCGTCACCGATCTGCTGGCCACCGTGCCGGCCAAGCTGGCGGCCCAGACCGCGTCCCGCTTCGATTTGCAGATGATGGTTCCGCCTTTGCGGGTGCCGTCGCTGCAGACCAATCTGTATTGGCAGCGGCGGTTTCATCGCGATGCGGGGAATCAGTGGCTGCGCGGCTTGATGGTGGAGTTGTTCGCGCAGGGTTGAGGGGTGTCGAGTGGTCGGACGCACAAACCAAGCCTGCGGGATTTATCAGCGCTTCTGACAGTGCGGGCAGAAGTAAGTGGCGCGCTGCCCCTGCACCAACCGGCGTATGGGCGTGCCGCATACCTTGCAAGGCTGGGCGGCGCGCTCGTACACGGCGGCATGTATCGCGAAATAGGCCCCGGGCTCGCCGCTGGCGCCCACGTAATCGCGCAGCGTGCTGCCACCCGATTCCAGCGCGTCGGAAAGCGTGGCGCGGATGGCCTGGGCCAGGCGTTCGCAGCGGGGCAGCGAGATTTTGCCGGCCGGCGTGCGCGGGTCGACGCCGGCGCGAAACAGGCTTTCCGAACAATAGATATTGCCCACCCCCACCACTGCCGATCCGGCCAGCAGGGCCTGCTTGACGGCCATGCCGCGTTTCTGGAAGTGCCGGTGCAGCCAGCGGCCGTCGAAGCGCGGATCGAAGGGCTCGATGCCCAGCCTGGCCAGCAGGGGGTGGTTTTCGACCGGGCCGTCTTCATCGGGGTGCCAGAGCACCGCCCCGAAGCGGCGCGGATCGTGCAGGCGCAGGGTGGCGTGGTCGAATAGCCATTCGACGTGGTCGTGCTTGCGCAAAAACGCTTGCTGGGGCACCACGCGCAAAGAACCCGACATGCCCAGATGGACGATCTGCACCCCGTGTTCGAAACGCAACAACAGGTATTTGCCGCGGCGGTTGCATTCGATTACGGTGCGGCCCGCCAAAAGGGCAGGCAGTTCGGCCGGAATGGGCCAGCGCATGCGCGCTTCGTGCACCACCAGGCGGCGCAGCGGCTTGCCCGTAATGACGGCATCGATTCCGCGGCGTGTGGTTTCGACTTCGGGCAATTCCGGCATGAGCCAGTGTAAGATGATCCGTTGCTAACTTGGCAATTGTGCCATTGCCGTCCAAACCCCGATAGGCTGCTACGTTGTCGCACTCTTTTTTCAAAGTCGGAACTGCCGCGTTGGCGCGCCTTCTGGCTGGTATGCAGCCTCTGTCGGTCCACGCTCAACCGGCTTCCGATCCGGCCGCGGCTAAACATCCTGCTCCCGCCGCACCGCCCATCGCCGGCCGCAGCATTCAGCTGCGCGAAGGCAAGCTGCCTTTGGTGCCTTTGACGGGCGACATCTTCTATCGCGTTGTGGCGTCCGAGATCGCCGCGCAGCGCGGCATGTTCGGACCGGCGGCCAACACGCTGATTCCGCTCGCCCGCGAAACCGGCGATCCGCGCCTGGCGCATCGCGCGCTCGAATTCCAGTTGGCCGGCGGCAACCTGGCCGGCGCGCTCGATGCCGCGCATTTGTGGGCACAGCTCGCGCCGTACGACAGCAACGCCAGCGCGGCCGAACTGGCCCTGTCGGCCGCCAACGGTCAAACCCGCGGCATGGCCGCCGCGCTGCGCAAGCGCATCCAGGAAGCCGCGGACAAGCCCACGGCCATCAATCAGGCCATGGGTGTGGTCAGCCGGCTCAACGATCGCCGCCTGGCCCTGCGCATCATGGATGAAGCCCTGAGCGATCCGGCGGTACGCAAGCTGCCGGCCGCTTCGCTGGCCCTGTCCGACGCCGCGCATGCGGCCGGCAACGACGCCCGCGCGGTGAGCGAGGCCCGCACCGCCCTGGCCGCCGACCCAAAGTCCGAACCGGCCGCGCTGCGCGCACTGGAATACGGCATCGCCGTCGATCCCGTCGTCGCGCAGCGGCAGGCGCGCGACTTCCTCGCCCGCAACCCCAATGCGCGCCGCCTGCATCTGGTGCTGGTGGGGCAGATGGTCAAGGACGGCAAGTACGACGAAGCCCTGGCCGAGCTCGACGCCATGTCGCGCCGTACCCCCGAAGATTTCGACTTGCTCTACATGCAGGCGCAGGTGGCGTACCGCGCCGGGCGTCTGGATCCGGCGCGCGCGTTGCTCGGCCAATACCTCGACGTGCAGGAGCAGCGCCAGCGCAGCACGGCGCCGGGCGCCACCATGGCGTCGGCGTCGGCGTCGGACGCCCATGTGCTGCTGGCCCGCATCGACGAAGACCAGGGTCGCATCGACGATGCCATTACGGAGCTGGGCCGCATCCAGGATCCGGCCATGCGCTACGACGCGCAGCTGCGCCAGGCGGTGCTGATCGCACGCCAGGGGCACACCGACAAGGCCTTGGCCCTGCTGGACAATACCGCTGCGCAAGACGATGACGAGCGCGTGCAGGGCTACCTGACCCGCAGCCAGATCCAGCGCGATGCCAACCGCATGGACGCAGCCATCGCCACGCTGAAGACGGCCGACCGCGCCTTCCCCGATACGCCCGAGATCAAGTACGAGCTGGCCATGCTCAACGAGCGCCTGGGCCGCATCAGCGAGGTCGAGCGCCTGCTGCGACAGGTCATCGCCCTCAATCCGGACAACGCGCAGGCCTACAACGCGCTGGGCTATACGCTGGCCGACCACAACAAGAGCCTGCCCGAGGCGCTGGACCTCATCACGCAGGCGCTGAACATCGCGCCCAACGATCCGTTCATTCTCGACAGCATGGGGTGGGTGCGGTTCCGCATGGGCCAGCTCGACCGCGCGGCCGAGTACCTGCGCCGCGCTTACGCGCAGCGCCCCGAAGCCGACATCTGCGCGCACTATGCCGAGGTGCTCTGGAAAAAGGGCGACCATGAGCGCGCCACCGCGCTGCTGCGCGAGGGCTACAAGAAAGATCCCAAGAATCCCACGGTGATCGACACGCTCAAGCGCCTGGGAGTGAAGCCTTGAAGCATGGCGGCGCCGGCATGCGCCGCGCGGTCGCGCGCGGCCTGGCTCGCGTCGCGGCGGCGGCAGCTGTGATCGCGCTGGCCGCCTGCGCCACGCCTTCCCTGCCCGAGATCGCGCCCGACCTGTCGCCCGATGCATTCTCGCGCGTCGGGCGCTTTGCCATCACCGTGACGCACGATGACGGCAAGACCGAGGCCGTGCAGGGCGGTTTTGCCTGGCGCGACGACGGCCGGCGCTATCAGCTCGATCTCACCAATCCGCTCGGTTCCACCGAGGCGCGCGTCCAAGGGCGGCCCGGCTCGGCGCTGCTCTTGCGCGCCGACGGCAGCCGGCTGCGGGCAGGGGACCCCGATGCCCTGGTGGAAGACGCGCTGGGCAGTCCGGTACCGGTCGGCGGCCTGCGCGATTGGCTGCGCGGCCGCTTGATGGCCACCCAGGCCAACGACTTGAAGCGCGACAGCCAGGGCCGGCCCGAGTCTTTCGACCAGGACGGCTGGCGGGCGCGCCTGTCGCGCTACGACGCGCAAGGCCCGCGACTGCTGGTGCTGCGGCGCGAAGAGGCGCGGCGCGCCATCTCGGTGCGTCTGGTGGTGGATACGTCCGATCCGTCCTAGCGAGGGCGCCATGACTTTCGCCACGCTTTACGACGTCCCGGCGCCGGCCAAGCTCAATCTCTTTCTGCATGTGGTGGGCCGCCGCGCCGACGGCTATCACCTGCTGCAGACGGCGTTCCGCTTCATCGACCTGGCTGATACCCTGCACTTCGAGCACCGCCCCGACGGCGTGATCGAGCGCGCCTACGACCTGCCCGGCGTGGCGCCGCAAGACGACCTGATCGTGCGTGCGGCGCGTGTTTTGCAGCAGGCTGCCGGCACCAGCCATGGCGCGCGTATCGGGCTGATCAAGCGCATTCCGCAGGGCGGCGGCCTGGGCGGCGGCTCCAGCGATGCCGCCACCACGCTGATCGCGCTCAACCGCCTCTGGAACACCGGCCTGTCACGGCGCGAGCTGATGGCGCTGGCCTTGCCGCTGGGCGCGGACGTGCCCGTGTTCGTGTTCGGCCAATCGGCGTTTGCCCAGGGCGTGGGCGAGGAACTGGTCGCGGTGGCGCTGCCCGAGGCGGGCTACCTGGTGGCGCAGCCTGACGCCAGCGTGCCTACAGCAGCTATTTTCGGCGCTGCGGATTTGACACGTGATACCAAACCCGTCAAAATAGCGGACTTTCTTGCTTACCCCAAAGCCGGGTTTGGCAAAAACGACCTGGAGCCTGTGGCCTTTGCCCGCTACCCTGAAATTCTCAGGTGCAGCGAGTGGCTAAAAGCCCGACTTCAGGCGCCTGTGCGCATGTCCGGCTCCGGTGCTTGTCTTTTTGCCGAGTTTGTCACGCAAGCCCGGGCGCTTTTGGCTCAGCAAGAAATAACCGCTACAATGCGCGTCGCTGCGAACAGTAAAACCCGCAGCACAGCACCGGAATTTCGGTTGATTCAGGCTTGCGCCGGTTTGGCTGAACATCCGCTGTGGCACTGGATTGCAAGTTAGTTGGGGAGTCGCCAAGCTGGTTAAGGCACCGGATTTTGATTCCGGCATGCGAAGGTTCGAATCCTTCCTCCCCAGCCCACCAGAATTAAAAAGAAGCTGTTGAACACGAGACATGGTTCAGCAGCTTTTTTTGTCTTCAGGCCGAAACCACGGCGTGAGGTTCTTTTTTCTTTTTTGCGTCCTTCCGATCGGTCGGGCAAAAGCCGTCAGCACACACGTGGCACCGCACCATGGCAAACGATAGCTTCATGATCTTCACCGGCACGGCCAACCCGCGTCTGGCCGTCGACGTGGTCAACCACCTGGACATGTCCCTGGGCAAGATGACCGTGGGCCGGTTCTCGGATGGCGAAGTCATGGCCGAAATCAACGAGAACGTCCGCGGTCGGGATGTCTTCGTGCTGCAGCCCACCTGCGCGCCCACCAATGACAACCTGATGGAAATCATGGTGATGGCCGATGCCCTGCGCCGCGCCTCGGCCGGCCGCATTACCGCCGCCATCCCGTATTTCGGCTACGCCCGCCAGGACCGCCGCCCGCGTTCGGCCCGCGTGGCGATCTCGGCCAAGGTCGTGGCCAACATGCTGCAGGTCGCCGGTGTCGACCGCGTCCTCACCATGGACCTGCACGCCGATCAGATCCAGGGCTTTTTCGACATTCCGGTCGACAACATCTATGCCGCCCCGATTCTGCTGGGCGACATCTGGCGCCGGGATTTCTCGAACCTGGTGGTGGTCTCGCCCGACATCGGCGGCGTGGTGCGCGCCCGCGCGCTGGCCAAGCAGCTCGAAGCCGACCTGGCCATCATCGACAAGCGCCGTCCGCGCGCCAACGTGTCGGAAGTCATGAACATCATCGGCGAGGTCGACGGCCGCACCTGCCTGATCATGGACGACATGGTCGACACCGCCGGCACGCTGGTCAAGGCGGCTCAGGCGCTCAAAGAGCGCGGCGCCGGCGCGGTGTACGCGTATTGCACGCACCCCGTGCTGTCGGGCCCGGCCATCGAGCGCATCGAGGCCTCCGAGCTGGACGAACTGGTGGTGACCGACACCATTCCGCTGTCGGAAACGGCCGCCGCCTGCGGCAAGATCCGCCAACTGTCGTGCGCGTCGCTGCTGGGCGAAACGATTCTGCGCATATCCAATGCGGAATCGGTCAGCTCGCTGTTCGCCGACTGAAGATATTGAAGAATCTGTCCTCCGCTGGTCGCGGCGGGGGACGATGAAGCCGGGTGCATGTCGCGCCCGGACAACCTTGGCAGTGCAAGCGGTATCGCGCTGCCTTATTTGCCAGTTTGGAGTTTTTCATGAAATTTTCTGCCACTGCGCGTAGCGTCCAGGGTTCGAGTGCGAGCCGCCGCCTGCGCCGCGCGGGTCGCGTTCCTGCCATTGTGTATGGCGGTACGGCTGCCCCGCTGAACATCGAACTCGATCACAACGAGATCTACCATGCCCTGCGCAAGGAATCCTTCCACGCGTCGATCCTGACGCTGGAAGTTGCCGGCGGCCAGAACGAGCAAGTGCTGTTGCGCTCGGTTCAATGGCACCCGTGCACGCAGCACGTGCTGCACGTCGACGAGCGCTTCGCACTGACCGCCGAGATCGGGCGTACGTGGACCGCGGTCGAGCGGATCCGGCTCGAGGGTGCCGACGTCGAGGCGGCCGTCGCACGGGTCGACGCGTTCATGCTCGAGGCGGGCACCGTCCGTGCGAGCTGGTGGCTGAGCGAGCACTCGACGCCGGGAGACGTCGAAGAGTGACTGCTCTCCGCCGGCTG
>CALGFL010000233.1 GCA_937881145.1 uncultured Bordetella sp. | reverse complement strand
GGTGGTCCGGTCGGCCGCGCCGGCGCCGACGCTGATGAAGATCTTGTGCTTTTCAGCAGCGGCCGCGTTCATCGCCAGGTTGACGCCCGCGTTCGTTCCGCCGATCAGCAGGTCGAGGTGCTGCTGGTCCATCCATTCGCGCGCTTTCGCGGCGCCGATGTCGGCTTTGTTCTGGTGGTCGGCGGTGAGCAGTTCGATCTTCTTGCCGTTGACGGTACCGCCGAAATCGTCGATGGCCATCTGGATGGCGGTGGCGCCTCCCGGGCCGTCATCGTCGGCGTACACGCCCGACATATCGCTGATAAAACCGATCTTCACGACGTCGGCCATGGTGCCGGCATGGGCCGCCAGACCGGTCAGGCTCAGACCCGCCATGGCAAGGGCTGCTGTCAGGTTGCGTAGTTTCATGCTGTCTCCTGGTTGTAAGAAGCCGGGTTCGCCGGCGGTTTGCGATTGCCGTGGCGATCAGACGCCGAGCAATTGGTGAAGCGTATCTTGTTTCGCTTCGAGCTGCGACGCCTCGAAGTGCTCGACGATCTGGCCGTGCTCCATGACGTAGAAGCGATCGGCCAGCGGCGCGGCGAAGCGGAAATTCTGTTCCACCATGACGATGGTGTAGCCGCGCGCCTTGAGCGCAGTGATCATGCGGGCCAGCGCCTGCACGATGACGGGCGCCAGGCCTTCGGAGATTTCGTCGAGCAGGAGCAGATTGGCGCCGGTGCGCAGGATGCGGGCCACGGCCAGCATCTGCTGCTCGCCGCCCGACAGGCGCGTGCCCGGCGAATTGCGCCGCTCGAGCAGGTTGGGGAACATGTCGTAGATTTCGGTCAGCGACATGCCGCTGCCGGGCACCGAAGTGGCCAGCGGCGGAGGCAGCAGCAGGTTTTCCTCGCACGACAGGCTGGCGAAGATGCCGCGCTCTTCGGGGCAGTAGCCCACGCCCAGGTGCGCGATCTTGTGCGTGGACATGCCGATCGATTCGGTGCCGTGGATGCGCACCGAACCCTTGCGCGTGCCGGTCAGGCCGAGGATGGCGCGCATGGTGGTGGTGCGGCCCGCGCCGTTGCGGCCCAGCAGCGTCACGACTTCGCCCTGGCCGACCTCGAGGTCGACGCCGTGCAGGATGTGCGATTCGCCGTACCAGGCGTGCAGTCCGGTGATCTGTAGCGCGGGTATGCTCATTGGTGGCCCCCCTTGGCGCTCGGCGCCGCCCCTCCAGGGGGGGGCTCGTCTTTGGGGCGGCCCGGCGGACTCGAGTGTGCCCCCTGCAGTTCGCCGTCGGTCGTGCCGATATAGGCCTGCATGACGGCGGGATGGCGCGAGACTTCGGCGTAGTTGCCTTGCGCCAGCACGGAGCCGCGCGCGAGCACGGTGATGGTGTCGGCGATGGACGAGATCACGTTCATGTTGTGTTCGACCATGAGGATGGTGCGGCCGTTGCTCACGCGCTTGATGAGCTGCGTGATGCGGTCGACGTCTTCGTGGCCCATGCCCTGCGTGGGCTCGTCCAGCAGCATGAGTTCGGGTTCCATGGCCAGGGTGGTGGCGATTTCCAGCGCGCGCTTGCGGCCGTAGGGCAGATTGATGGTGAGCTCGTCGGCGAAGCTGCCCAGATCGACCTGGTCGAGCTGTTCGCGGACGCGATCTTCCAGGTTGCGCAGCCGCTTTTCGCTTTGCCAGAAATGGTAGGACATGCCGGTCTTGCGCTGCAGGCCGATGCGCACGTTTTCCAGCACGGTGAGGTGCGGGAAAACGGCGGATATCTGGAACGAGCGGATCACGCCGCGGCGCGCGATCTGCGCGGGCCGCTCGCCGGTGATGTCGATGCCGTTGAAGAAAATGGAGCCCGACGTGGGCGCCAGAAATTTGGTCAACAGGTTAAAGCACGTGGTCTTGCCCGCGCCGTTGGGGCCGATGAGGGCGTGGATTTCCCCGCGCTCGACCCGCAGATCGACGCCGTTGACCGCGACGAAGCCGCGGAATTCCTTGGTGAGGTTTTTTGTTTCCAGGATCGCATCGCTCATGTGATGTGTCCTCTGCCTTTGCGTCTAACGACTCTTATATAAAACCTGGCGAGTATGCGGACCCATCCCCCAAATTGCCATGAGGGTTTTACATAGGAGGAGGGTTTTACATAGGAACTTGCTGTCAGTCCAGGGTCAGGCTTTGGTCTTGGATTTGTAATCGCACAGATCCGAGATGGCGCATTGCGGACACTTGGGCGTGCGCGCGACGCAGACATAGCGGCCGTGCAGAATGAGCCAGTGATGCGCGTGCTGCGCGTATTCGGGCGGCGTCGTTTTCTCCAGCTTGAGTTCGACGGCGAGCACGTCTTTGCCGGGCGCCAGGCCTGTGCGGTTCGCGACGCGAAAGATATGTGTGTCCACGGCGATGGTGGGTTTGCCGAACGCGATGTTGAGCACGACGTTGGCCGTCTTGCGGCCCACGCCGGGCAGGGCTTCGAGGGCTTCGCGGCTTTGCGGCACCTCGCCGCCGTGGCGCTCCAGAATGAGCTTGCTGGTGGCGACGGCGTTCTTGGCCTTGGTGCGATAGAGCCCGATGGTCTTGATGAACGCTTCGAGCCTGGCCGGGCCCAGCGCGGCCAGCTTTTCCGGTGTGCCGTATTCGGGAAAGAACTTGCGCGTGGCGATGTTCACCGATTTGTCGGTGGCCTGCGCCGACAGCAGCACGGCGATGAGCAACTGGAATGGCGTTGCGTATTCCAGTTCGCTACGCGGTTCGGGATTGGCGGCTTGCAGACGGGCGAAGATTTCGCGGCGCTTGGCGTTGTTCATGCGGATTTTGTTTGCGTTGCTTGTTGGCAATGCGGCATTGTCACTTGCCGGCTCTCCGCGCGCGCGCGCGGGCCAATGCGGACTCGACGGCGCTGCGCTTGCGCTCGGCATCGTGCATGGCGGATGCGGCCGCTTCGGCAGCCGGCGTCGCGGCCGATTGCGCTGTGTCGGCCATCAGTCTGGCATTGTCCGCGGCCAAGCGCGACAGGCGCGCGTTGCGGGCCTGATAACGCTGGCGCGAGCTGCTCGCATCATCGGGCGTCCAGGCGCGCCGAGCGGGAACCATATCGATGCAGTCCACCGGGCAGGGCGGCACGCACAGATCGCAGCCGGTGCACACGTCGGCCAGCACCGTGTGCATGCGCTTGTTGGCGCCGACGATGGCATCGACCGGGCAGGCCTGGATGCACAAGGTGCAGCCTATGCAATGCGCCTCGTCGATGACGGCGACGAGCAGGGGGCCGTGTTCGCCGCGTGTGGTGTCCAGGGGGACGATGGGCACGGACAGCAGCCCGGCCAGGGCCGCAATGCCTTCGTCGCCGCCCGGCGGGCAGCGGTTGATGGGTTCGGCGCCCGCGGCAATGGCCTGTGCGTAAGGCCGGCAGCCTTCATGACCGCACTTCGTGCATTGCGTCTGAGGCAGCAATGCGTCGATGCGGTCTGTCAGGTCGGCGCCGCTCACGACTTGCGGATGAATTCCGCGATCTTGGGGCAGATCGTTTCGCGCCAGCGACGGCCCGAGAAAATGCCGTAGTGGCCGGCGCCCGGAGCCAGGAAGTACTGCTTGCGCGCGGCCGGAATACCGCGGCACAGGCCGATGGCGGCGCGCGTCTGGCCTACGCCGGAGATGTCGTCGAGCTCGCCTTCGATCGCCATCAGCGCGGTCTTCCTGATGTCGGCGGGCCTGACCAATTGGCCGTCCACTTCCCAGGTGCCGTTGGGCAGGCGGAATTCCTGGAACACGATGCGGATGGTGTCCAGGTAGAACTCGGCCGGCATGTCCAGCACGGCGTTGTATTCGTCGTAGAAGCGGCGGTGCGCCTCGGCGTCGCCGTCGTCGCCGCGCAGCAGGTCGAGATAGAACTCGTAGTGCGACTTCAGGTGGCGATCGGGGTTCATCGCCATGAACCCCGCGTGCTGCAGGAAGCCGGGGTAGACGCTGCGGCCCGCGCCGACATAGTTGGGGGGCACGACGTGGATGACCTGGTTCTCGAACCAGGAGTAGGACTTGGTCGTGGCCAGGTTGTTGACCTGGGTCGGCGACTGGCGCGGATCGATGGGGCCGCCCATCATCACCATGCTGCGCGGCTGCACGTCGCCCGCGCTGGCCATGAGCGAAATGGCCGCCAGCACCGGCACGGTCGGCTGGCAGACCGAGATCACGTTGACGTCCGTGCCCAGGTGGCGGATGAATTCCTGGACGTAGCGCACGTAGTCGTCCAGGTGGAAAGCGCCGCAGGCGAGCGGCACCATGCGCGCGTCGATCCAGTCGGTGACGTAGACATCATGGCCGGGCAGCAGCGCGCGAACGGTGTCGCGCAGCAGCGTGGCATGATGGCCCGACATGGGGGCGACCAGCAGCACGCGCGGATCGCGGGCGCGCCGGGTCGGCAGGTCGCGCTCGAAATGCACCAGATTGCAGAAAGGACGGGTCACCACGCTGGCCTGTCGCACGGCCACAGGCTTGCCGTCGATCTCGACCTGGTCTATGCCCCAGGCCGGCTTGTGGTAATCCTTGCCGATGCGGTGCACCAGCTCCAGGCCGGCGGCCATTTGGCGCGAGATCGGCATGTACGACAGCGGACTTGCGGGGTTGCTGAACCACTGAGCACCGGCATCGGTGAACTCGGCCAACGGGCGGAGAAAGGCCCGTTGCATTTCATGCAATTGATACAGCATGAGGCTTCCTGTCGTGTAGCTTGTGGGCTTATAAGGCGCTTGTTAGTGCGTGTATCTATTACGCACAAAGTGAACACATATTAAGAAAATATGTCATGACAAGCACTTGTAATATAGTTCTCGCCCGCGAGTCCGTTGCGTAAATGCGACCTGCCGCTGACTGCGACCTGTTTCCCGCAGGACAGCGGATTGCCGCTTGCAGGCGAGCAGTTGCGTCACCAGTAATTTTCGACGGCCAGGTTGCCCGGGATGCCGCGGCGTCCCGGTGCGAAGCCGCGTTCGCCCAGGAGCTTGCGGGCGTCGGCCAGCATGGCGGGGTTGCCGCACAGCATGACACGCGAACGGGCCGGATCCAGCTTCATGCCGGCCAGTTGCTCCAGTCCGCCGTCGGCGATGAGCGTGGTGAGACGGGCCTGGGGCTTGCCGGGGAGCGCCTCGCGCGTGGCGACGGGCAGGTAGGCCAGTCCCGCATCCTGATCGGCCAGGGCCTGGAGCTCGTCGCGGTAGGCCAGTTCGTCGGCCGCGCGCACGCCGTGCACCAGCACGATGCGCTTGAAGCGTCGCCGCGACGCCGGATCGCGCAGAATGGACAGATAGGCCGACAGCCCCGTACCGGTGGCCAGCAGCCAGAGGTCCTCGCCGTCGGGGAAACGCTCCAGCGTGAGAAAGCCGTAGGGCGTCTTGTCGACATACAGGGTATCGCCCGGACACAGCTCGGCCAGTCGGGGACTGAAGGGGCCGTCGGGCACGACGATGGAATAGAACTCGAGCTCGGTCTCGTGCGGTGCCGAAACCATGGAATAGGCGCGCCAAAGAATCGGCGCGGCCGCGGGGTCATCGGCGTTTTCGATCGGCAAGCCCAGGCGGGCGAACTGGCCGGGCTGGAAGGCATAGGCCGGATCGCGGCTCACGCGCAGGGAGAACAGCTTGCCCGGCACCCAGGCCTGGACGCGGGTAACGGTCTGGCGCGTGTATTTTGCGTCGGCCACTTATTTTTCGAGGTACTGCAGCTTGTCGGTCACGCCGTTCCACTCGTCGGCGTCGGCCGGGGCGGCCTTGGACCGGCTGATGGTCGGGAATTCGGGCGACAGCTCGGCGTTGATCTTGATGAACTGGACCTGATCCTGCGGCACGTCTTCTTCGGCGTAGATGGCGTTGGCCGGGCACTCGGGAATGCAGACGGCGCAGTCGATGCACTCGTCCGGATCGATGATCAGGAAGTTCGGGCCTTCCTTGAAGCAGTCAACCGGACAGACGTCGACGCAGTCGGTGTATTTGCACTTGATGCAGTTTTCGGTGACGACGTGAGTCATTGCGGCAAGCTCCGGGCAGGGCGGTAATTCGTGTAAGGATGTGAGGGATTTTACGCAATGCCACAGGGCTGGCAGCCAATAGGCAGGCGCATGTCCTGGTTATATGCATATGCCGCGCCGGGTCGTCGGGCGCGCGGCAACCCCCGCAGGTAGCCATGTTAATGTCCGCAATCATGATCATCGAATCGCTGCTCGACACCGACCTCTACAAATTCAGCATGATGCAGGTCGTGCTGCACCAGTTCCCGGCCGCCCAGGTGGAGTACCGCTTCAAGTGCCGCACGCCGGGCGTCGACCTGCGGCCCTACCTGGACGAGATCCGCGCCGAAGTGCATCACTTGTGCCAGTTGCGCTTTGCCGACGACGAGCTGGACTATCTTCGCGGCCTGCGCTTTCTCACCAGCGATTTCATCGATTTCCTGGGCCTGTACCACATGCCCGAGCGCTGCATCGCCATAGGCGAAGGCGAGAAGCCGGGCGAGATCTCGATCGAGATCAAGGGCCCCTGGCTGCACACCATCCTGTTCGAGATCCCGGTGCTGGCCATCGTCAACGAGGTCTACTTCCGCAACACCCAGCCTCGTCCCGATCTGCAGGAAGGGCGCCGGCGCCTGCAGCACAAGATGGGCCTGGTGCAGAACGAAGCCGATCTGAGCGAGTTCCGCCTGGCCGACTACGGCACCCGCCGGCGCTTTTCCAA
Source organism: uncultured Bordetella sp. (assembly GCA_937881145.1). GTDB lineage: Bacteria > Pseudomonadota > Gammaproteobacteria > Burkholderiales > Burkholderiaceae_B > Bordetella. Next base: position 401 of record CALGFL010000233.1, on the reverse strand, counting down.
GACCTGGCATGACGAGGTCGTGGCCACGCTCAAGAGTCAGATGCAGCCGTATTTCGTCGGCACCAGCAACGTGCTGCTGGCCAGGCGCCACGCCGTGTTGCCCCTGGGCACCATGGGCCACGAGTATCTGCAGGCCTGTCAGGCGCTCGGCCCGCGGCTGCGCGATTCGCAGGTCTATGCGCTGGAAATGTGGGCTCGCGAATACCGCGGCGATCTGGGCATCGCCTTGTCCGACGTGTACGGCATGGGGGCGTTCCTGCGCGATTTCGACATGTATTTCTGCAAGCTGTTCGACGGCGCGCGCCATGATTCGGGCGACCCTCTCACCTGGGGCGAGCGCATGATCGAGCACTACCGCAACAACCGCAGCGATCCGCGCAACCAGACCCTGGTGTTTTCCG
>CALGFL010000232.1 GCA_937881145.1 uncultured Bordetella sp. | reverse complement strand
CTTGATGCCGACCGCGCCGATCTGGAATTCGTTATCCTGCAATTCGGTCATACCGGCCGGGTTGTTGTAGATGATGCTGGCGTTTTGCGCGTCAGCGGCCGAGCCTGCGAACGCATTGCCGATGCCGCTGGCGTTCTGCTCCAAAAGCTGGAATCCCGCCGCGCCTGCGGTGCCGCAGACAGCGCTCAGGATCAGGGCGGACAGAGCCTTTATTTGTCCAGATTTCATGCAAGTCTCCTCTATGTCGCGGTATTGGTTTTTTGCCGCTGATGTTGTGGTGCTACGGGTATTGGGGAAAAAGAGCGGAATCGACAGCGGAGCGCGGCAGCGTCATTGGCGCGCATGAAATAGCGGGCCGCCGGTGAACGGGGCATACCCCGTGCCGAAGATCACGCCCGCATCGGCCAGGTCGGCGTCGGCGACGATGCCTTCTTCGACCAGGCCGCGGGTGCGAGCGAGCAGCGGCGTAATGAGGCGCAAGGCCAGGCCGGCGGGAACCGCGCCTGCCGCGCCCTTGGCCGTTTTGCCGCCGGCGTAGCCATAGAAGCCCTTGCCGGTCTTGCGTCCCAGGTCGCCTCGCTGGATGCGCGCATCGAGGCAGCGCGGCGTCTGCGCGCCGCCGCCGAGCTGTTTGCCGGCGGCCAGGGCCACGTCCAGGCCCACGGTGTCGATCAACTCGATGGGGCCCATGGGCATGCCGTAGGCCAGCGCCGCTTCGTCCACGGTCTCGGGAGCAATGCCTTCGTCCACGCAGCGCATGGCTTCCAGCATGTAAGGGGCCAGCACGGCATTGACCAGAAAGCCGGGCGCGCTCTTGACGGGCAGCGGCAGCTTGTCGATGGCGCCGGCAAAGACGGCGGCGCGCGCCAGTGCGACGCTGTCCGTGCCTTCGCCGCCCACGATTTCGACCAGTGGCATCTTGGGCACCGGGTTGAAGAAGTGGATGCCGACCAGGCGCTCGGGCTTTCCAAGCGCGGCGCGTATGTCTTCCAGGCGCAGGCTGGACGTGTTGGTGGCGAGCACGGCACCGGGCCTGGCCAGCGCTTCCAGCTTTTGGAACAGAGCCTGCTTGGCTTCTAGGTTTTCGTAGATGGCCTCGATGACGACGTCCGCGTGGCGCGCGCCCTGGCCGTCCGGGTCGGGAATGAGGCGGTCCGCCGCGGCGCGGCGAGCCAGCGGATCGCGCACGCGCTTGTCGAACAGGGCGTACGCGCGCTGCAAGGCCGGGGCGATGCGGACCATGTCCTGGTCCTGCAGCGTGACGGTCAGGCCGCGCAGGGCGCACCAGGCGGCGATGTCGCCGCCCATGACGCCGGCGCCCACCACGTGCACGCGGCGCGGGTTGAAATCGCCCGCTTCGGTGTTCTTGCCAAAGCCCTTCAAGCGTTCTTGCAGACGGAATACGCGCACCAGATTGCGCGCCGTGCTCGAGGCCACGATGCGCTCGGTGAGTTCAGGCGCGGCAGTCGCATTGCCGCCGTGCCTGGCCCACAGATCGATGATGGCGTAAGGCGCGGGGTAGTGTTCGGGCCGGACTCGGCGCGCCACTTGCTTGCGCGCCTGCGCGGCGACCAGGCTCTTGAGCGGGCCGCCCAGCAGGCGCTGCATCAGCGGCAGGGGGCGGCGAGTCGGCGGGTTCAGCGCCAGCATGCGAGCGGCCGATTCCATCACGCGAGGCGGCACGCAATCGTCGGCCAGGCCCATGCGCCTGGCGCGTTTCGCATCGACGGTCTTGCCAGTCAGCATCATGTCGAGGGCGGCCGATGCGCCGACGCGTCGCGGCAGCCGCAGCATGCCGCCCCAGCCGGGGAAGATGCCCAGCATGACTTCGGGCAGGCCCAGGCGGGTGCCGGGTTCGTCCACGACCAGCAGCGTGCGGCAGGCCAGGGCCAGCTCCAGGCCGCCGCCCAGGCAGTGGCCGCGCACCAGGGCCAGCGTGGGGTAGGGCACGGCGGCCAGGCGATTGAAGAGATTCCAGCCGCGTTCGACCATCGCTTTGGCCGCGTCGGCCGATTGCAGCGCGTCGAACTCGCCGATGTCGGCGCCGGCGACGAAACCGGCCGTCTTGCCCGAGCGGATGACCAGCGACCCGGGCCGGCAGGTATCCAGGAAATCGAGCACCGAAGCCAGTTCGGCCATGACGGCCTCGGACAGGGAATTGACGTTCTCGCGGGCTTTGTCCAGCGTCAGCCAGGTGATGCCTTGGGCATCGGTGTCCAGCCGCCAGTGCTGCCACGGGGTCTTGGGATTCGTGTTCATCGGCAAGCCTCCACCAGCATGGCACCGCCCTGGCCGCCGCCGATGCAGATCGTGGCGATGCCGCGTTTGAGGCCGCGGGCGCGCAGGGCATGAGCCAGGTGCAGCACGATGCGCGCGCCCGAGGCGCCCACCGGATGCCCCATTGCCACCGCGCCGCCGTCGACGTTCAACCGGTCTTCGTCGAGCTTGCCCAATGCGCCGGGCAGGCCGAGTTCATTGCGGCAATAGTCTTCGTCCTGCCAGGCGGCAATGCAGCCCTGCACCTGCGCGGCGAAGGCTTCGTTGATTTCCCACAGATCCACGTCGTGCAGCTTCGCGCCCTGGCGCTGCAGAATGGGCGTGCTCGCGTGCACCGGGCCCAGGCCCATCTGTGCCGGGTCGAGCCCGGCCCATTGCACGTCGGTGATGCGGGCGATGGGCACAAGGTTCCAGCGCGCCACGGCTTCTTCCGAAGCCAGCACCACCCAGGCCGCACCATCGGTAATCTGCGAGCTGTTGCCCGCGGTGACGTT
>CALGFL010000231.1 GCA_937881145.1 uncultured Bordetella sp. | reverse complement strand
TGTCCAGCCCGTCGAGCATGCCAACGATCTTGCGATCGCGTTCAAGTTAGTACCAAGCGATGAAAATCTCCTTCATCCGGTGCTGTCCAGCAGGAGCTCTTTGAGCGTGCGCCGCGCCCGCGCAAGCAGGCTTTCCACCGCGTCCACGCTTATCTGCATCGCGCTTGCAGCTGCGGCTTTGCTCAGCGCCTGGTAGTAGGTCAAAACCAGCGCTTCGCGCTGCCTGGCGGGCAGCATCCGAAGCGCCTGCCAGACGCGATCGCGCGTCGATCGCCCGGCGAGGGCTTCTTCGGGCGTGGGGCCGGGATCGGCCTGCATATCGAGCTCCATCCCGCCGACCTCATGCCACCGATGACCGGCCGAAAGCCTGTCATGGCAGACATTGAGGACGATGCGGTGCAGCCAGGTGTCGACCTTCGCATCGTCTTTCTTCCAGCTGCCGGCGTACTTCCAGACCCGGATGAAGACATCCTGGGCGATGTCCTCGGCTTCGGTCGAATCGCCGCAGATCCGATGCGCGAGCGCCAGCACGCGATGCAGCTTGCGCGTCACGAACGCGCCGGCGGCTGGCTCGTCACCCTCGGCAATGCGCCGGATCAGCGCGGCATCGGGGTCCTTGTCGAATAGCACCTAGGCGGGAACCGAAGGGCTCAAGGCGCCCAGTGGCCCTCGACCCATGCCCAGCCGCCGCCGCGCTCGGCCCAATGGCCGGGCACCCAGTGATAGCCGACGCGCACGGCGCGCCAGTGGCCGGGAATCCAGGCGTAGCGGCCTTCGCGCCAGACCCAGTGGCCGCGGTCCCAGACGTAGCCCGCCCGCGGGGCCGGCATGACTTCGACTTGCGGCGGGGGTGGCGCCACGCGTATGACAGCGGGCCGCGCCGGTTCGACCACGCAACCGGACAGGCTCAGGCAGAGCAGCGCGGCAGCCAGCGAGCTCGCGGCAATGCGCTTGGCATGGCGCGGGGCAAAGGGTGGAACGCAAGCTTGCGATGAAAGTGCTTGTGCCATGTTCGTTAACCTTGCAGCTGTTTGACGGGAGCCGGGTCTGGAACGCCGGCCCATGCTTTTGTTCGACTTGCCTCTGTTTAACCGGGAGTCCGGGCTTTATCCGTCGCCGGCTGCGGGATTTTTTTGTAACAAGGCGGGATGCGTCGCGGCGCTGCTCATTCGAACAGGTCGAGCTGCCGGCTCACCAGGCCGTCGAAGTCTTCGCCCAGAAAAGGCAGAATGGCATCGGCGATGGGCCGCAGCTGCTTGTCGACGTAGTGCGCGTAGTCGATGGGAAAGCGCCGCGTCTCCAAGGGCTGCGGGCCGGCTTCGGTGATCACGTAGCTGATCCAGCCGCCGTTCTGGTATTGCCTGGGTCGCCCCTGGCTCTCGTTGAATTCGTCGGCCATGCGGGCGGCGCGCACGTGCGGGGGCACGTTGCGCTGGTATTCGCCCAGCCGGCGGCGCAGGCGCTTGCGGTAGACCAGCAGCTCGTCCATCTGTCCCAGCAGCGTGCGCCGCACGATGTCCTGCACATAGTCTTGATGAGGCTGGCGATCGAAGACGCGCTGATAGAGTTCCTGCTGGAACTGCTGCGCGAGCGGCGACCAGTCGGTGCGCACGGTTTCCATGCCTTTGAAGACCAGCTCGGTCTTGCCCTGCTCGCGCATCACTTGCCCGGCATAGCGTTTCTTGCTGCCCTGGTCCGCGCCGCGTACGGTGGGCATGAGAAAGCGCCGGTAGTGGGTCTCCAATTGCAGCTCCAGCGCGCTTTCCAGGCCGTACGCGTCGTGCAGATGCTCGCGCCACCATCGGTTGACGTGGGCGACCAGATCGCGGCCGATGGCCCGGGCGCCGGCCTCGTCGTGGGCGCGCCCGAGCCAGACGAAGGTGGAATCGGTGTCGCCGTAGATCACCTCGAAGCCGCGCTCCTCGATCAGGGTGCGGGTGCGGCGCATGACGTCGTGGCCGCGCAGCGTGATGGAGCAGGCCAGGCGCGGGTCGAAGAAGCGGCAGCCGCTCGCGCCCAGCACGCCGTAGAAAGAATTCATGATGATCTTGAGCGCTTGCGAGAGCGGCGCGTTCTTGTCGCGCTTGGCGGCCTCGCGGCTCTGCCAGACCTGGGCGACGATGTCGGGCAGGCAATGCTTGGCGCGCGAGAAGCGCGCGCCGCGATAGCCGTCCACTGTGTCCGCCGCGTTGTGCGCGTGCAGGCCTTCGATCAGCCCCACCGGATCGATGAGGAAGGTGCGGATGAGGGAGGGGTAGAGGCTCTTGTAGTCGAGCACCAGCACCGATTCGTACAGACCGGGCCGCGAGTCCATGACGAAGCCCCCGGGGCTGGACTCGGGCCGGCGCTCGCCCAGGTTGGGCGCGACAAAGCCCAGCCTGTGCATGCGCGGCATGTACAGGTGCGAGAAGGCCGCCACCGAACCGCCGCTGCGGTCGGCGGGCAGGCCGGTCACGCTGGCGCGCTCGAGCAGAAAGTCGATCAGCCCGGTCTTCTCGAAGATGCGCGTGACCAGCACGCAGTCCTGCAGGTTGTAGCGGGCCAGCGCGGGCTTGTCCTGCGCGAACATGCGGTTGATCGCATCCATGCGCTCGTAGGGATTGTCGATGGCCTTGCCTTCGCCCAGGAGCTCCCGCGCCACGAATTCCAGGCTGAAAGAGGGAAAAGTCCAGGTGGCCGAGCGCAGGGCTTCGATGCCGTCGATCACGAGCCGGCCCGGGGCCGTGGCGAAGTAGTGCTGCTGGCCTTGGCCGTTCTCGCGCCATTGCATC
>CALGFL010000230.1 GCA_937881145.1 uncultured Bordetella sp. | reverse complement strand
CCTACGCCAGCTCCAGGCGGTTTCCGCCCAGCGATTTCGCCTGGTAGAGCGCCCGATCGGCGGCGGCCAGGCCTTTGGCGAGCGACGGTATGCCGCTTTCGAACTGCGCCAGTCCGATGCTGACCGTGGCTTCTATCCCGATACCGTCGGTCCGGTCGAGGACCGTCTGGGCGAACTGCCGCGCGACGGCTTCGCCCAGCAGCCTGGCGCGGCGCGCATCGTCGCCGGCCAGCAGCGCGGCGAACTCTTCGCCGCCCATGCGGGCCAGTATGGTGCCGGAGGGCAACACGCCGCGGACGATTTCGGCGAACAGGGCCAGCACGCGGTCGCCCGTTTCGTGGCCATGGTTATCGTTGATGGCCTTGAACCGGTCCAGGTCGAACGCCAGGACGGAAAGTGTCTTCTGCCCTGCTTCGCTGCCGATGACGCGGGCTCCCTCTTCGAAAAACCAGCGGCGGTTGCCCATCCGCGTGAGGTAGTCCGTGCGCGCCTCCTGCAAAAGCCGGCCGTGGGCTTCGTCGCGCACGAGCTTGAGCAAGGCCATCGGCAATATCACCGAAAACAGGACGCCTTCGTACATCGTGATTTCGCTCGCGGTCAGCAGCAGTCCTTGCCCGAAAGCCGCCACGAGCGAGGGCAGGAAAAACGCCCGTACCGCGTAGAACAGCGCGTGGATGCTCTGCGCCGCGATGACCACGCGCCGGGCCGACAGAGGCGACATCGCGGTGCAGCGCCACATCTCCCAGGCCGTCATGCCGCTCGCCAGGGCGATCGGAAAAGCGCTGACATAGCTCCAGACGACAAGCTGCCATTGCGAGCCCCAGATCGCCCACACCAGCGCCATGCCGACGAACATGCAGAAGGACGCGGCAAGATGCCTGCGGCCGTTGAACGATGCAACGCCGTGAAGAACCAGAAGATAGCCGGCAAGAATGAGAAGATTGCCGCCGGCCGAGCCGATCGCCTGGGGCAGAAAGCGGCGAAACAGCGCCACCGCGCAGCCTGCCGCGAGCACGACGAGGCCGGCTCCCAGTATCCGCAGCGTCTTGCTGCGGCGAGCCGCCAAACCGCGCTCCCAGAACATCATTGCGGCGCTGGCCAGAAGGGTTCCGATGATGAGCAGGTAAAAGGTGGAGAGATCGAAATGCATCCCAGGCAGCTCCGTGCGCCCGCGCAACGCGGCGGCGCAGGGATTTTACGTTAGCCCGGAGATGATGCGGGAAGAAGAAAAAGGCGCAGGAGTCAGGCGCAAGCGCCGGGGCGGCGCCTCGGCTTTCGGGTCGGCCGCGCGCCGGATTTGGCGGGCTTTTCAAGCCCGCCGGTCAAGCGGCGCGCCAGGCCGATCACGTTCTGCGGATCGACGCCCAGCGTATCGATCAGGAATTCGATGATTTCCGAACGCGGATTGGCGAGCGTGGGCTCTATCATCATCACCGCGGCCGACACCGCCAGCGCGCGCTCGCGCGCTTGTGCATCGGGCAACAGGTGCTCGAGCGCGTTCAAGGCTTCCACGGGCGCGACAGCGGTGATCCTGGCTTGCTGCTTCAAGAGGCGCACCCAGTTGTCCTGCGAACCGAGGTCGCTGTCGATCTCGCCGGCCAAGGGCGCCAGCAGCCTGGCCAGCCGCAGGCTGCGGCGCTCGAAAGCGCCGATCGACGCCATGCCCGCCAGCACGATGCGGCACACGGCCTCGGCAAAACCGCCCTCGCCGATCCGCGCCAGCACGGCCTCGCGGCTTTCCTTGAGCTCGCCTTGCGCGCGCGCCCGCGCCACCTGCGCATCGGGCGCCGCCGGCTTGAACCAGGCGCCGGCCCCTTGCGGGCCATACCAATAACGCGCGAAAGCGATCGACCACGCGTCGCGCTGATCGCGCCAGGTATCGAGCAAGGCGCCGATCTGGCGAGCCGTGTTGCGCTCGATCTCGAGCCACGGATTGTCGTTGCCGACCGGCGTGCGATGCTCGCGCGCCTCTTGCGCCTGCGCCCGTATCAGCGCCGCCAGCGGCAGCGCGTCGCACAGCAGCTTGCGCTGCAGGCGCATCGGGTTCAGCTCGCCGAGCGCATCGCCGATCGGCCGCTGGGCAAAGAGGCGCACCCAGGGGCGAACCCACGCCTTGTAGGCCTGCGCGTTTTGCTCCGACACCTGGGCCAGCGTCGAGAATAGCGCCTCTTCGTCGCGCCCCTCGGGGTTCAGCGCACGAATGTCGTCCATGGTCCGGTATTCGTAATGCACCGTGTAGTCGCCCGGCTCCAACGCCTCCCAGCGCTGATCTTCGAGCCCCTGCTTGGCCTCGAGCTTCATTTCGTAGAGTCCGGGCGGGAGGCTTTCGATCACGTCCAGCGAGGCCACGAGCTGATCGTGTTCTTTCAAAGCGATTTCGCCGCCGACGAAGATGCCCAGATGGCCGACGCTTTCGTGCAGCACGTAGACGATGGTGCGCCCCGCGGCGGCGATCGCGCGCTCGTCGCCCCAGGTGTCGATGATCCAGTTCAACGCCTGCGGCGGCGGCGTGATGTTGTCGCCCCAGGAGGCGAATACGACGATGGGCGCGGTGACGGCCCGCAGATCGACGGTGCGGTCGCCGGCCTGCATGGTGCCGCGCGCCAGCCGGTTGCCGACGAAGAGGTTTTCGACGATGGATTCGATTTCGTCGCCGGTCATGCGGCAAAAGCCGCCCCACCAGCGCTCGAACTCCAAAAACCGCGGGCTCTCGGTGTCGATGTGGGACCAGAGGTTGTAGTACTTGTTCCACCATGCCTGCGCCGGATTGAGGCGCTCGAAGTTCTCCACCAGCTGCACGCCGTCGAAGCGGTCGCCGCCGAGGTCGGACGCCAGCGAGGCCAGCCACGAGCCGCCCAGCGGCGCACCCGAGTAGCGCATCGGGTTCAGCCTGGAGCCGCCGGCCCAGAACGACACCGGCGCGCCGACCATCATCAAGGGGCCGAAGAGCTCGGGACGCAGGGCATCGACGATCAGCATCGCCCAGCCGGCCTGGCAGTTGCCGATCACCACCGGCTTGGCCTTGCAATGCGGATGCAGGCGGATGATCTCTTCCAGAAAACGCGCCTCGGCGTGCATGACCGTGACGAGCGTCTGCCCGTCTTGCGGCTCTTGCCGGAAGGTCACGAAGTAGACCGGATGGCCGGCTCGCATGGCCATGCCGACTTCGGAATCGAACTTGAAACCGCCGATGCCCGGACCGTGTCCCGCTCGCGGGTCGACCACCACCACCGGCCGCGCGGCCGCATCGACCGGCGTGCCGGCCGGCGGCACCAGGCGCAGCAGCGAATAGTTGCAGGGCTCGGGCAGC
>CALGFL010000229.1 GCA_937881145.1 uncultured Bordetella sp. | reverse complement strand
CATGCCCATGGCCACGCGATTTTGCGGCGGCACGTCGGTGACGTCGGTGCCGTCGAACACGATGCGGCCCTTAGTTGGCTGGTAGAACCCGCTGATCATGTTGAAGAACGTGGTCTTGCCCGCGCCGTTCGGGCCGATGATCGCGTGCAATTCACCGGGTTCGACGGTGAGCGAGACATCGTGCACCGCCACGAGTTCGCCGAAATGCTGGGAAACGTTATGGACCTCGAGCAGGCTCATGAGGTTCTCCGTTGGAACAGTCCCGCGATGCCGCGAGGAAGAAGCAGCACGACCAGCACGAAGATCATCCCGATGAAGAACATCCAGTCTTGCGTGACGCCGGAAAGATAGTCCTGCGCCACCACGAAGATGGCGGCCCCGAGCAGCGGACCCCAGAAGGAACGCATGCCACCGATGACCGCCATGAGCACGAAATCTCCCGACTGAGTCCAGTACAGGTCGTGGGGGCTGGCGAAGTTGTTGAGCAGGGCATAGAGCGAGCCCGCGACCGACACGAAAAAGCACGAGATGGCGTAGGCGATCCAGATGTGGCGGTTCACTGGGATGCTCAGGAACTGCGCTCGGCGTTCGTTTTCGCGGATGGCCTGCAGCGTATGCCCGAAGGGAGAGCGCAGGATCGTGGCCATGGCAAGCGCGCAAACCGCCAGGATGGCCAGTGTGACGTAATAGAAGACCAGGCTGGAGGTGATGTCGAACTTCATGAACCCCAGGTCTATGGGCAGGCGCTGAAAGCCACGCAAGCCGTTGTCCCCACCGGTCACCGAGTTCCAGCGGAAGGCGATGAAATAGAACACCTGGCCGAATGCGATGGTGGCCAGCGCGAAGTAGATTCCGCGCAGCCTGACGATCAGATAGCCGATGAGCATGCCTCCCAGCGTGCCGACCACGGTGCCCACGACGAAGGCGGCGGGCGTACTGGGCATCAGGTACTTGAGGGTCAGGCCCGTGGCATAGGCGCCCAGGCCGAAGTAGGCGGCATGGCCGAACGACATGACCCCGGTGTGGCCGATCAGCAAGTTGGTCGCCAGCGCCGCCAGCCCGATGACCAGCAGACGCGTGGCGAGGTCCGTATAGCCACCCAGGGGCGTGATCCAGTAGGGCATGGTCAACAGCACCAGCCATAGCACCCACTGATAGTTCTTCCGTATGTTCATGCCTTGCATCACAGTTTCGTCCCACCCTTTTCGCCAAACAGACCGTACGGCCGGAACAGCAGCACGACCGCCATGATTACGTAGATGGAAGCCTCGGAGGCGGACGGGTAGAACACCGTGACCACGCCCGCCGCCACGCCGATCAGCAAGCCGCCGCAAAGCGTGCCGACCAGGCTACCCAAACCGCCCACGATGACCGCCACGAAGCTGGGCATGATCAGCCCCTCGCCGATGGTGGGCGTCAAACCCAGCATGCCGGCCGCCAGCACGCCGGCCAGGCCCGCGAAGAAAATGCCCAAGCCGAAGTTGAGATTGCGCAGGCTGCGCACGTCGACTCCCAGGGCGGACACCATTTCAAGGTCCAGCGTGCCAGCGCGGATGCGCATGCCTACACGGGTTTTCTTCAGAACGTAGAACAGCACCGCCACCGCCACGGCGACCAGGGCGACCATGAAGACCCGGTAGCCCGTCAGGAAGAACAGCGTGGGGCTGAGCGACGAGTTCAGGATATCGGGGGTCTTGAGCGGCAAGCCTTGCGCGCCCCAGATGAAGCGCACGGAATCCTGCAGTACGTAGGCGAGCCCGAACGTGAGCAGCAGGCTGTACAGCGGGTCGCGGTTGTACATGGGCCGTATGAGTACGCGCTCGACGATCAGGCCCACGATCGCCGCGAGAAAGGGCGACACGACCAGCGCGCCCCAGAATCCCAGATAGGGATCGAGCGTGTACGCGAAATAAGCGCCCAGCGCAAGAAAGCCGCCGTGGGCGAAGTTGATGACGTTCGTCAGATTGATGATCAGGGACAGGCCCAAGGCCATGAGCGCATAGAAAGCGCCGATGACCAGTCCGTTGAATATGTTGAATAGGACCAGTTGGGTCACGCCATTCCTCCATTAAAGCGACAGGGTGCACCCGGCATGACGCGCAATGCGTAGGGCGACTCAAATCGGGCCATCGGCAACGTGCAGATGGCCCGATTTCTGATCACAGGGATCGTCAAGACGGCCAGACCATCTTGCAGCCGGTTTCCTCGACGGTCGGCGCGATGGTCTTGGTGTCGATGATGGTGTCGACATGGAACAGATCGTCGGCTCCGCTGCCCTGGGCTTGTGCGTGGCCGGCCCACAGCGTGCCGATGAGCAAGTGCTGGGTGGCCCGGTAGACGGCCTCGCCCGGCTGCAGAGCGACCTCCGGCGGCAGCACGAGTCCATCGAGTGCCCTGGCCATCTTCACTGCATCAAGCGACTTGGCCTTGTTGGCCGCCAGTGCGCAGGCATGGATCGAGGTGTGGCCGAACCAGGTACGCGCGGTCGGCACCCGGCCGGTTTTTTTCTTGATGGCCTCGGTGAATTCCTTCACATGCGGCACGCCGGGCTGGTTCCAGTACCACTCGATTACCCAGTTGCCGATGCGCGCGCTCGGAGGCAGCGCTTCGAGCGTTTCGAGTTCGATGTTCGCGCCGGCGATGTGAAAGCGCTTGTCCAGGCCGAACTGCACGGCCTGCTTGAGGACGTTGGTCTGGTCGTCGCCATTTTGCAGAATGACGATCACATCCGGGCTGGCCGACTGCGCCTTGATGAGATAAGAGGAATAGTCGGCGGTACCCAGGGGGATCAGGTCGGCGCCGACATTGGTGGCGCCGTATTTCTTCAGGTTCGCGTTGTAGGCGTCCAGCAGCCCGTGGCCGAACGCATAGTCAGGAACAAGGAAGTAGAACTTCTTGCCGAAGCGTTTGATAAGATCAGGCGCGATCGCGTTGACCAGCAGGGTGGTGGACGGACATGTCTGGAAGACGTTCCAGTGGCATTCCGTGCCGGTAATGGGGTCGGCGTGTCCGCCCGGGTCCAGCATGAACACGTTCTTTGCGAAGGCCACCTGGGAAATGGCTTCGGTCAGGCCGGAGTTCACGTTGCCGATGAGAAAGTCGACCTTGTCGCGGTCGATGAGCTTGTGCGCCTTTTGCACGGCCACCCCGGCATCGCCGCTGGTGGAATCTTCGACGATCAGTTGGGCTTGGCGCCCGAGGATCCCGCCCTTGGCGTTGATTTCCGCGATGGCCAGTTCCATGCCGTGCAGTTCGTTCCTGCCGGTGATCGCGTAGGTTCCCGTCAAGGGGTTGTCGATGCCGAATTTCACGGGCTGCTCGCCGGCCGCCAGAACGATGCGCGGCGACACCATTGCCGCCACCCCCGTCGTCGTCGCCATTTTCAGGATAGTGCGGCGGCTGATTCCCTTCGAACTGCCTTTGTCGTCCACTTTGTCGTTCATTTAGAAGCTCCTCCGTTATGACATGCCGGCGTACGCCGCGTCTGTCAGTGCTTGCTGAACAAATCTTGACGGCGTACTACCCCGAAAAGTGATCCCTGTTTGAAACCTCAAGTAAGTTGCTCCGAACCCTGCGGAATGTCAATCCGAGAAAGCGGTAGATTGGCTCGGGATACCCGATTTAGTGGTCAGACCAGTGCTTCGAGCGCTTCCTGGATCGCCAGCCATTCATCATCGAGCTCACCGGCCCGTTTGCTCAGTTCTCCATGCTCGGTCATGACCTGCTTGCGCTCTACGCGGCGCGATTCGTCGGCGTAGAAATCCGGGTCTGCGATCAGCGCGTCCAATTCAGCCAGCCGCAAGCGGGTTTTCTCCATGCCGGCTTCGACCTTGGCCAACTGTTTTTCCAGCGGCTTGCGCAAGGCGGCCAGGCGCTGGCGCTCCTCGGCTTCCTGGCGTTTCT
>CALGFL010000228.1 GCA_937881145.1 uncultured Bordetella sp. | reverse complement strand
CTGGTCTTCGGTCCCGGGCGCTACGTCTCGGACACCGCCGCCCAGCAAGAGCTCGTCGCGTCCGCCTCCAAGACCCTGCGCGGCTACTTCGCCATGCTCGACGCCCGCCTCGAAGGCCGCGACTATCTGACCGGCGCCAAGCACACCGCCGCCGACGCCTATCTGTTCGTCGTGCTGCGCTGGGCCCACGCCAAGAATCTCGATCTGTCGGGCCTGGCCAACCTGCCCAAGTTCAGCGCGCGCATGAAAGCCGACCCGGGCGTCGCGGCGGCGCTCAAGGCCGAGGGGATCGAATAAAGCGCGGCTCGCGCAGAGTCTTGCAATATAAACGGGGCCCCCGCGCTTTGCGCGGGCGGCTCCGAAGCAAACGAATTTACCGACCTTTTATTTGCCGCGCTTTTACTTGCCGAACTCTTCGGCCAGTTCGCGCGAACGGCGCGCCGCGGCCTGCACCGCATCGCGCACGATGTCGGCAAAGCCGGCCTGCTTGAACACGTCCAGAGCCGCGGCCGTCGTGCCGCCCTTGGACGTCACCTTCTCGCGCAGGACCGCCGGCGTGTCGGTCGACTGCCCCGACAGCCTGGCCGCGCCGGCCACCGTGGCCTGCGCCAGCTGATGCGCCTGCGCTTCGGTCAGGCCCACCGCCTGGCCCGCCGCCGCCAGGGCTTCCAGCAACAGGAACACATAGGCCGGACCGCTGCCCGACAACGCCGTGACCGCGTCCAGGCCGGCATCGCCGTCCACCCAGACCACCTCGCCCACCGACTGCAAGAGACGAGCGGCCAAGGCGCGATCGGCTTCGGTCACCCCCGGCATCGCCGCCAGGCCGGTTATGCCGGCGCCCACCAGCGCGGGGGTGTTGGGCATGCAGCGCACCAGCCGCTGCCAGGGTTTGCCCGGCTCGCCCAGCCAACCGGCCAGGGTGTCCGCCCGGATGCCGGCCGCGATGCTGATGATGAGCGTATCGGGCGCCAGCCAGGGCTTGCTCTGCATGACCGCTTCGCGCATGTGCTGCGGCTTGACCGCATAGACCCAGGCACGGCAACGGCGCAGCGCCTCGTCGGGCTTGGCCGCCGTGGTCATGCCGCGCGCGCGCCAGGCCTCGTGGCCGGCTTCGTTGATGTCGATGACGTGTATGTCGCCGGCAGCGCAGATCTTGCCCGCCAGACCGGAAGCCAGGGCAGCGGCCATGTTGCCGCCGCCGATGAATGCGAGAGTGAGGTTATCCATAGGGAATGGATTGTAATACCCGCCCACTTGGCTCGGTAAACCCGAGTTTCCACCCAGTAAACCCCAATCCGGGTCAAGACAATATTTCAGTTGATTTTTGGCTTATGGCCTCAGAACGCCGCCGGGTCGCCGAAAGGCCGGACGAGACAAGGTCATTGACAGCCTGGCGCCCGCGGGGTCAAAGTCACGCCGTTGTAATAAACACTTCATAAAGTGCCAGCCTGCATCGAGACCCGATCAGCGCTCGGTACAAACACTCGCCGTGTGCGTCGCAATCCGCGCCGCGCCCAGCCATCCTAGGAGGAAGTTGTAATGCGATTCTCACGTCTGGCCACCGCTCTGGCCATCGCCGGCGCGCTCACCGCCACCTCGGCCCAAGCCGTCACTGAAATCTCGTTCTGGCACGCGATGGAAGGCCCGCTCGGCGATCGCGTGAACGCCATTGTGGCCGCCTTCAATAAGGCCAACCCCGACTACGACGTCAAGGCCGTCTACAAGGGCAGCTACAGCGAAACCATGAACGCCGGCATCGCCGCGTTCCGCGCCGGCAACTCGCCCGACATCCTGCAGGTGTTCGAAGTCGGCACAGCCACCATGATGGCCGCCAAGGGCGCCGTCGTGCCGGTGCAGCAGATGTCCGAAAAGGCCGGCGATCCGATCGACGCCAAAGCCTTTATCGGCGCCGTGGCCGGCTATTACTCGACCAACGACGGCAAGCTCGAATCGATGCCGTTCAACAGCTCGACGGCGGTGTTCTACTACAACAAGGACGCCTTCCAGAAGGCCGGCCTGGATCCCAACAAGCCGCCCAAGACCTGGGAAGAACTGGCCGCCGACGGCGCCAAGCTCAAGGCCGCCGGCATGGAATGCGGCTACACCACCAGTTGGCCCTCGTGGATCCAGCTCGAGACCTTCTCGGCGTGGCACAACATTCCCTACGCCACCGAGAACAATGGTTTCGGCGGCTTCGGCGCGCGCCTGGCCATCGACAATCCGCTGGTCCTGCGCCATATGCAGAACCTGGCCAAGTGGTCCAAGGAAGGCATCTTCACGTACGGCGGCCGCGGCGACAATCCCAACGCCCTGTTCGTGAGCGGCAAGTGCGGCATGATCACCGGCTCGTCGGGCCTGCGCGCCAGCCTGCTGCAGAACGCCAAGTTCCAGTTCGGCATCTCGACCCTGCCCTACTATGCCAACGTCAAGGGCGCGCCGCAGAACGCCATCATCGGCGGCGCTTCGCTGTGGGTCTTCGCTCACAAGTCG
>CALGFL010000227.1 GCA_937881145.1 uncultured Bordetella sp. | reverse complement strand
AAAAGACTCCGATCAACTACCTGGACGCGCGCGGGCCCGTTTTCTATTTTTTGGAATCTTTGGGCGCGTTGGGATTGAACGGAAAGGCCGAAAACATAGAGCGGGTCTGGTCCTGCATCTGGTCCTGCATTTGCACGAACAGATTCTTGCTTTGATCGATATAGCTGTTCATCATGTTTTGCAGGACCGGAGTCTGGACATTCATGAACTGCGCCCAGGCTTCCGGTGCGACCTGATTGCCGTACATACCTTTGGATTGCTCGGCCATGCGATCCTGGATGTCCATGAACGCCTGGATGTTCTTTTCCAGGAAGGTTCCCATGACGCCCTGCATGGCGTGACCGTAGAAGCGGATGATCTGGGCCAGCATGCCCGAAGAGAACATCGGCATGCCGCCGCTTTCTTCTTCGAGGATGATCTGCAGCAGGATGCTGCGGGTCAGATCCTCGCCGCTTTTGGCATCGACCACCTGGAAATCTTCGTTGGCAAGCACGAGCTGCTTGACATCGGTCAGCGTGATGTAGGTGCTGGTCTGCGTGTCGTACAGCCGACGGTTGGGATATTTTTTGATCAGGCGCTGGGTAGTAGCGTCCTTGGCTGCTTGCGTCATTCGTAATCCCCGAGGGTGGCTCGGTCTCTTTGAGATGAGAGTTTCAGTGTACGCCTGGAGACCGTCCAGATTGAAACAGGCCCCGGGCGCGTGCCTTAGCCCATGTGCAGGCCGCCGTTGAGCGAGAAGTCGGCGCCGGTCGAAAAGCCCGATTCGTCCGAAGCCAGCCAGGCGGTGATGGAGGCGATTTCCTCGGGCGTGCCCAGGCGTTTGACCGGGATGGTGGCCACGATCTTCTCGAGCACTTCGGGACGGATGGCGCGGACCATGTCGGTGCCGATGTAGCCTGGAGAGATCGTATTGACCGTGACGCCCTTGCCGGCGACTTCCTGTGCCAGGGCCATGGTGAAGCCGTGGATGCCAGCCTTGGCGGTGGAGTAGTTGGTCTGGCCGAACTGGCCCTTCTGCCCGTTCACCGAACTGATATTGATGACGCGCCCCCATTGCTTTTCGACCATGCCGTCGATGACCTGCTTGGTGACGTTGAAAAGGCTGTTGAGGTTGGTGTCGATGACGGCGCGCCAGTCGTCGGCCGTCATCTTGCGAAAGAGCCCGTCGCGCGTGATGCCGGCGTTGTTCACCAGCACGTCCACCTGCCCATGGTCGGCCGTGATTTTCTGGAAGGCCACCACGGTGGACTCCCAGTCGGCCACGTTACCCGCCGAAGCGTAAAAGGTATAGCCCAGCGCGGCTTGCTCATCGAGCCATTGCTTGTAATTGCGGCTGGGGCCGCAACCGGCCACGACGCGAAATCCGTCTTTGGCCAAGCGCTGGCAGATCGCGGTGCCGATACCGCCCATGCCGCCCGTCACGTATGCCAGTTTGCCGCTACTCATGTGATGTCTCCTAGTTGTTCGGGCTGGGCTTGCCATACCCTGAGGGGTAATGATGGATTGGTTGCGGATTGACCGGCCTGATTGCTTGTCTTTACACGGCGCGCACCTTCACGTAGCGTCCCGGCGCCGGTTCGATGGGCTTGTACTGCGCATTGCCCTGGCTCCGGGGTGCCTTGACGCGTTTGCCGCCATGCGGGTCCAGCCACCTGGTCCAGTCGACCCACCAACTGCCGGGGTGTTCTTCGGCGTTTTCCAGCCATAAGTCCGGGTCGCCGGGCATTTTGTCTTCGCCCATGGGGCGGGCCCAGTAGCTGCGCTTGTTGCGCGAGGCCGGGTTGACCACACCGGCGATGTGCCCCGAAGCACCCAGCACGAAGCGCGCGGGACCGCGCAGCACCCGCGTGGAAGCGTAGGCGGAGGGCCAGGGCACGATGTGGTCTTCGCGCGAGCCGTACAGATAGGCCGGCATGTCCAGCCGGGTGAGGTCCAGCGACAGACCGGCGGCCTGCGCCCTGCCCGGCACTTTCAGGTTGTTCTCGAGATAGGTGTTGCGAAAGTACCAGGAGAAGAAAGGTCCCGGCAGGTTGGTGCTGTCGGAGTTCCAGAACAGCAGATCGAAAGGCGGCGGCGTCTGGCCCTTGAGATAGTTGCCCACCACGTAGTTCCACACCAGCTCGTTGGGCCGCAGGAAGGAAAACGTGTTGGACAGGTCGCGCGCGGGCATCAGCCCGCCGCGGCCGAACTGCTGGTCGCGGAACATGGCATGGTTCTCGTCGACGAATACGCTCAGGACGCCCGTGTCGTGGAAATCGAGCATCGAGGTCAGCAAGGTGAGCGAGGCCACGGGCCTTGCGCCGCGCGCCTGGGCCAGCGCCAGGGCCGAGGCCAGCATAGTGCCGCCTACGCAAAAACCCAGGGCATTGACCTGCGCCTGGCCGGTGATGTCGCTGGCCACCGAGATGGCCTTGAGCACGGCCCCGTCCAGGTAGTCGCTCCAGGTTGCCTGGTCGACGCCGTCGGTATCGCTCGCCAGCGGATTGCGCCACGATACGATGAAGACGGTATGTCCCTGCTCCACTGCGTAGCGCACGAAAGAGTTTTCGGGCTGCAGGTCGAGGATGTAGAACTTGTTGATGTTGGGCGGGATGATCACCAGCGGCCGCTGATACACCGTGTCGGTCCGCGGGGCATATTGGATGACCTGCATCAGGCGGTTCTCGAACACCACCTGGCCCGGCGTGCACGCCAGGTTGCGGCCCACCTCGAACTGCGATTCGTCGGTCTGGCTGATGCGGCCTTTCTTTATGTCCTGCAACAGGTTGCTCAGCCCCAGGGAAAGCGTCTTGCCGGCGCTTTCGACGATGGATTGCTGGACCTCGGGGTTGAAAGCCAGGAAGTTGGCCGGCGACAGCGCGTCGACCCACTGCATCGCGGAAAACCGCAGGCGCTCGCGCAGGGAATCGCTGACCTGGGCCGAATCGACCATGCGGTTCATGACCTGCGATACGAGCAGATAAGTATGGGCCAGCAGAACATGCTGCCCGTTGGCGGCCCAGGCCGCGCTGGAAAACCGCCTGTCTTTAGGGGGGGCCAGCATGCCGCTCTCGGCTTCGCGGCAAAGGCGCTGCCATTCGCGCGAGAAATCGGCCTGGATTTGCGCCAGGATTTCCGGGGCTACGCTGACCGGACCCGGCATTGCGCCAAATTGAGAATTGCCCACACCACACCAGCCTTGACTCTTGTTATGAAACACTTCGAGTCGATGTTGCTGGCCCCACGCGTGGCTGTCAAGTCAGGGTATACGGAAGGGTCCATCTGCCCGGAAAGCGGCTTGCCTGCTGTATTTCAGCCAGCTTCCAACCAGGCCAGCAGCGCCATGCGACCTGTGACGCGATCGCGGCGATACGAGAAAAAACGGTCCGCGTCGCTCACGGTGCACAGGCCGCTCAGAGTCGGCTGCGCGACACCGGCACGGCGCAAACGCAGGCGCGCCAGGCCCGGCAGATCGGCCAGCCATTTCCCCGCGATACCCGGCCGCGGCGTGAACAAGGCCAGGGCCTCGGGGCCGTCGGGTGCAAAAGCCTGCAACACATCCTCGCCCACTTCGAAAGCCGCGGGACCGATGCCCGGCCCCACCCAGGCGCGCCAGCCGCGCGCCGCCGGCTGCCTGGCCCGCATGGCGCGCAAGGTGTTTTCGAGCACGCCGCCTGCGAGGCCGCGCCATCCCGCATGTGCCACCCCCAGCACGCTGCCGTGCTCATCGCTCATGACCACGGGCAGGCAGTCGGCCACCATAATGGCCAGCACGCGGCCGGGCCGGACCGTCACGCTGGCATCGGCGGGCGGCTCGACGGTTTCGGCCGGCGCATCGGCATCGACCACGTCTGCGCCATGCACCTGGCGCAGGTACAGAGGCTCGCCCGGCACCGCCGCGCGCACGCGGCGGCGGTTCTCGGCCACGGCATCGGGCTTATCGTCGGCGCGCAGGCCCAGGTTGAGCGTATCGTGCGGCGCCGTACCCACGCCGCCGGCGCGCGTCGTGCAAAAGTAGCGCACGCCCGGCCAATCGCCTCCGGTCACGACCGGCAGGCCGCCGATTTCTTTTTCGACGCAGGACCGCTCCAAGGCGAAAACGCCCCCTCGGGGGGCAGCTAGCCCGAAGGGCGCAGCGTGGGGGTCTTTTTCGACGTTTATGAATTCCATCTTATGGCTTCCTGGACGGCGAGCATGTCGTCCGGCACGGACGATTCAAAGGACAAGGGCGCACTGCCGGCCGGGTCGTCGAAACGCAGGGCGCGTGCATGCAGCATCTGCCGCACGGCGCCGGCCAGCGCGCGGCCGCCGTACAAGATATCGCCCAGCAGGGGATGGCCGAGACTGGCCATGTGCACGCGGATCTGATGCGTGCGGCCCGTTTCGAGGCGGCAAATTACCTGCGTGACCGGCGCAGCGGCGGCATGCAGCCCTTCGCCCGCCACGTCGCCCTGGCGATCGGTCCGATAGTGCGTAACGGCGGGCTTGGGCGCGATGGGCCGATCGACACTCATGCGCACCGGCACGCGCGCATCGCGGCCCAGGGGCCGGTCGACCGTGCCGCAGGCGTTGGCGAACCGGCCATGCACCAGCGCGAGATATTCGCGCCCCACCGTGCGGGCCTGCAACTGGCGCACCAGATGCGTCTGCGCGGTTTCGTTGCGTGCCACCACCATCAGGCCCGAGGTGTCTTTGTCCAGGCGATGCACGATGCCGGCGCGCGCCACGCGGGCCAACTCCGGGTACCGATGCAAAAGGCCGTTGAGCAGGGTGCCGTGCCAGTTGCCGGCGCCGGGGTGGGTCACCAGCCCGGCAGGCTTGTCGACCACGATCCAGTCGGCGCTGTCGGCCACCACGGTGAAGGCTATGGGTTCCGGCGCGAAGGCCAGGCTTTCCGGGCTGGGTTGGGCGCGGACTTCGATCCGGTCGGCAGGTCCGACGAGGGTGCGTATCCTGGCCGGCGCCCCATTGACCCGCACATGGCCGTCTTCGATCCAGCCCTGCAGGCGGCTGCGGGAATGCTCGGTAAGCAGCGCGGCCAGCACCTTGTCGAGCCGGTCGGCGCGCTGCCCGGCGGGCACCGTGAGAAGGGTCGGCTCGCCCGCCGCCGGAACATCGTCCAGGGCCTCGTCCAGGGGTTCGTCCGGGCGCATGCCATCGGGGTCTGCCCCCGTTTCGGAAGCGGCCCGCCCATGAGGGTGGCCGGAGGCTATATCAGACATGGAGACAAATCATATAATCCTGCCACATCCTACCATCAAGGAAATACGTCTCGTGATGTCCCTCCCGGCTGATTCTTCGTTCCCCGGCCCGGTTGCCGGCCTCCTGCGCCGCTCTGCGCTTCTCGTCGCCACCGTATCGGCCCTGGTGCTGATCGGCGGCTGCGCCGGTAGCGCCGACAAACCCGACCCGACCGCCACCTGGACCGTCGAGCAGCTCTACTCCACGGCCAAGGACGACATGGACAACGATCGCTGGAGCGATGCGCGCAAGCATCTCACCGCCGTCGAAAGCCGTTTTCCCTTCGGCGTCTATGCGCAACAGGCCGAACTCAGCCTGGCCTACGTCAACTGGAAGGACGGCGAGCGCGAGCAGGCGCTGGCCAACGTCGACCGGTTCATGCAGCTCTACCCCAATCATCCCGGCACCGACTATGCGCTCTACCTGAAGGGGCTGATCAATTTCTCCCAGGCCGGCGCATTGGGCACCTGGATCTCCGGCCAGGACCCGGCCGAGCGCGACCCCAAGGGCCTGCGCGCTTCGTATGACGCCTTCTCCGAACTGGTCAAGCGCTTCCCCGACAGCCACTACGCCAAGGACGCCAAGCTGCGCATGGTCTGGCTGGTCAACGCGCTGGCCATGAACAACGTCTATGTCGCGAACTACTACTACGAACACGGCTCCTATCTGGCCGCCGCCAACCGTGCCCAGGTCGTGATCACCGACTTCTCGGGCGTGCCGGCCGCCGAGCCCGCGCTCTACATCATGACCCTGTCCTACGGCAAGCTCGGCATGACCCAGCTGCAGCGGGACACCGAACGCGTGCTCGACAAGAACTACCCAAACAGCAAGTACAAGAAAGACGGACTGGCCCTGCTCACAAAGAAGGCCTGGTGGCAGGTGTTCTGATCACCCGCTTTGCGTAGCGCAAAAAAGAGCCTGCATATGCAGGCTCTTTTCTTTCGTGCTTGCAGCCCATCGGGGCCGGACCTTGCTGTTTAGTCGCGATCCGGGATGGCTTCGATCGGACCCATCACGAACACGAACGACACGATGCCGACCACCAGCACCACGCCCGCAACCGCAAAGGCATTGGTGAATGAGTTGGTGGCCCCCACGATGACACCGGTCACGATAGGCGCCACGACCCCCATCAGGTTGTTGATGAAGTTCATGATGCCGCCGACGGTGCCGACGCCGCCACGGGGCGCGATCAGCGAGGGCAGCGACCAGCCGACCGGCGCGGCAGCGGCCAGGCCGCCCAGCGCGATCGAGATCCACATGATCGCCCAGACCGGATCGACCGTCTGCGTGGCGCCGAACACCGCCAGGCCGAACAGCATGCCCACGACCAGCACCGTCTTGCGCACACGCGTTTCGTTGTTGCCGCGCGAGATCAGGTGATCGATCAGCCAGCCGCCCACGACCAGATCGGTCGCGGTAGCCACGGCCCACGGAATGGCCGCGAACTCGGCCGACTTGAGAATGTCCATGTGCATGGTCTTGACCAGATATCCGGGCAGCCAGGTCAAGAACAGATAGAACGAATAGCCATAGGCCGCGAAGCCGATGGTCAGGCCCCACACCTTGGCCTTGGTCAGCAGATAGCCCAGCATGTTGACGACGCCGACCTGGGTCTGGCCTTCCGGCGTGGCGCCGCCCTGCACGATGTAATCACGCTCGGCCTGCGACAGCTTGGTGTCCTGGCTGGGATCGCGATAGATGAAGTAGAACGCCAGGAAATACGCAAAGCTCAGGATGGCCGTGACGCCGAAGCCCCAGCGCCAGCCCAGTTTCACCACGACGAAGGCGACCAGCGGCACGCCGATGACGTTGGAGAATTTGGCGGCGGCATCGAAGATCGCCGTTGCCAGGGCCCGCTCCTTGCGCGGGAACCAGTATCCGGTGGCCTTGGAGCCGACCGGGAAGGCCGGCGCTTCGGCAACGCCCAGCATGGCGCGCGCGACGAACACGCCGCCAAAGCCGCTTGCGGCTGCCGTGATGGCCGAGGCCAGGCCCCACAGGAAAGCGCCCCAGCGCCCGATGCGGGTCACGCCGTAGCGGTCCAGCAGCATGCCCGCGGGCACTTGCAGCAGCGCATAGGGCCAGAAAAAGGCGCTGAACAGCACCCCCAGTTCCGCGGGGCTCAGCTTGAATGCCTCGGTCAACTGAGGCCCGGCGACCGAGATATTGATGCGATCGAAGTAATTGATGAGTATGCCTATGCCCAGCAAAACCCCGATTGCCCAGCGTCTTTTCGGTATGGCCTTTCCTGTCGTTGTCGTCATGGTCTCCTCCTGATATTGTTGATTGACCACCTGTTCACATCCACGCCATCGCGAGATGGCGCTCGTTATTTTTTCAATCGGCCCGCGCCTGGATCCGGGCATACCACTGCGCCACCTGCTCGGCGATCGCCTCCACCGGCAACAGGGCGTCGACTGTCAGCGCCAGCGCCTCGCCCGTCGGCCGCTCCAGATCGGCGAACTGGCTCGCCACCAAGGAGTCCGGCATGAAGTGGCCGACACGCTGCGCCACGCGCTTGAGGGCCTCGTGCTCGGGCAGATCCAGAAAAACGAAGCCCAGATTGGTCGCGCCGGCACGCAGGCGATCCCGGTAGCGACGCTTGAGAGCCGAACAGGCCAGCACGGCGTGCTCGCCCCCCTGCTCCGCGGTCGTCAGCTCCAGGGCCAGGCGATCCAGCCAGCCGGCGCGGTCCTCATCGGTGAGCGCGATGCCGCGGCGCATTTTGTCCACGTTGGCCTGCGGATGAAACACGTCGCCCTCGATCAGGCGTCCGCCCAATCGGGCCACGATGGCCTGCGCGACACTGGTCTTGCCGCAGCCCGCGACACCCATTACCACCAAGGCTGAAATATTTCCGCTCTTCACACTCGATCTCAAAAACAAAAGATACCGCTATCTTTAACAACCGGAATAGGGCAGCCCGTTCAGGCTGCCTGGGTTATGTCCGAAACGTGCCGGCCGGATGAGTGCAAGCATTGCTTCGCCATAAAGATAGCGCTATCCTGCTCCACTTATGGCGACTTCAAAATCCAGGAAAACCCGTAGTACCGGGCTCCCGACGCTGGAGCAGGTAGCCCGTCGCGCCGGCGTCAGCCTGATCACGGCCTCGCGCGCGTTGCGCGGCCTGAGCACAGTCGGGCCGCAATACGTCGAGCGCGTCAGACAGGCCGCGCGGGAGCTGAACTACGTCGCCAACCCCGCCGCGCGCGCGCTGGCTTCGGCACGCAGCGCCGCAGTGGCGGTGCTGATCCCGTCGCTGTCGAACACCGTGTTCATCGACACACTCGAAGCCATCCATGAAGTGCTCAGGCCGCGCGGCCTGGAAATGCTCATCGGCAACACGCATTACTCCCGCGACGCCGAAGAACACTTGATCCGCCATTACCTGACCTCCCCTCCCAGCGGCATGCTCGTCACGGGCTTTGACCGCGGCGAGTCCGCGCAGCGCCTGATCGACGCCAGCACGGTGCCTTGCGTGTACATGATGGAGCTGACCGATGCGCCCGGCGTGCATTGCGTGGGCCTCTCGCAAACGCAGGCGGGAGCGGCCGCCGCCCGGCATCTGATCGCGCGCGGTTGCCGCCGCAACGCCTTCGTGGCCGCGCAGCTCGACCCGCGCATGCTGCAACGGGGCGAGGGCTTTCGCGACGTGCTGCGCGCCGGCGGCCTTTACGATGCCGACCTGGACGTGCACACGCAGGCGCCTTCCAGCATAGGCCTGGGCGGCGAGCTGCTGCGCCAGCTGGTCACGCGCCGCCCGGATGTGGACGGCATCTTTTTCGGCAACGACGACCTGGCGCAGGGCGCACTGTTCGAAGCGCGGCGCATGGGCATCGAAGTGCCCGGACGCGTAGCCGTCGTGGGATTCAACGATCTGGCGGGCGCGGCCGATTGCGTGCCGCGCCTGACCACCCTGCGCACGCCGCGCGCCGAGATAGGCCGCACTGCCGCGCGCCTGCTGCTGTCCTTGATGGACGGCGAGAAGATCGAGACGCCGGCCATCGACCTGGGTTTCGAGCTGGTGGTGCGGGAAAGCGCATAGCGCTTTGCCGCGCGCTTGCTATCGCCTAGGCACTCGCCGGCTGCGCGCGGCGCGCATAGAACGCCAGCGCCTCGTCCATGCTGCGCGTGCGCGCGAAAGGCGGCAGGCCGCGCCACAGGCGCTTGCCATAAGGCTTTTCCACCAGACGCGCATCGCCCACCATCAGCACGCCCCAGTCCTGCTCGGTACGGATCAGGCGGCCGGCGCCTTGCTTCAAGGCAAGGGCCGCTTCAGGCAGCTGATATTCGGCGAACGGGTTGCCTCCCTGCGCACGGCAGGCGCGCAGGCGCGCTTCGATCACCGGGTCGTCGGGCGGCGCGAAAGGCAGCTTGTCGATCGCCACCAGCGTCAGGATTTCGCCCGGCAGGTCTATGCCTTCCCAGAAACTCGCGCTGCCCACCAGCACGGGATGGTCCAGCTTGGCGAAACGATCGAGAAGTTCGCGCCGCGTGGCATCGCCCTGGCGCAGCAGCGGCCAGCCGTAGCCCGCTTGTTCGAAGGCATCGGCCAGACCTTGCGCCACGCGCTCGACCGCGCGCAGCGTCGTACACAACACCAGGGCTCCGCCCGGGCTGGCTTGGAGCAGCGGCATCAAGGTCTGCACGAAGCGTTCGGTGAACTGCGGCGACTGCGGTTCGGGCATGCCCTGAGGTACGAACAGCAAAGCCTGCGAGGCATAGTCGAAGGGCGACTCCCAACGTGCCGTGCGCGCGTCCTCCAGACCGAGCTGCTCGGTGAAGTGATTGAAATCGCCATGCACCGACAACGTGGCCGAGGTCAGCACCCAGGCTTGCTCCGGCTTGCGGTAGCGCGAAAAGGCCTGCGCCACCGACAGCGGCGCGGCATGCAGGCGCACATGATGCAGGCCCTGCTCGACCCAGCGCACCATCGGGCCCTGCGGCGTTTGCGGCGCCACGCCGAAAACGTCGGTAGGGGGGTTGGGGCTGGACGTATCTGCGCTGATGCAAGCCGCGCCTGCGGCCATCGTCGTGGCCTCGTCCGAAACCTCGTCCGCGGGCGCGTTGGCATCGGTGCCCCACCCCGACTCCAGAGGCTTCGGCGCCGTCTTGCCATCGCGCCCGGGGGCGGCCCAACGCGCCAGGCGCATGCTCAATTGCGCCCCCTGGCGGCCGGCCGACATCAGATCGGGGTGTTTCTCGGCCACGCCCAGCAAGGCGCGCGTCGCCGCATCCAGGACATCGCGCAGATGGGCCAGGGCCGCGTCGAACACCTCTGGCTCGGGCATGGCCTCGAAAGTTGCCTTGCGACCCGGCATGCGTTCCAGCGGCGCGCAGGCCAGGCGCAATTCGCGCGCGGCCGTCTCCAGCCGGCGCGATATCTCGCCCCAGCTCGCCGCCTCGCGCGCATAGGCCAGGCCGGCCGCTTCCATGACGCGGCCGAAGTCCATCAATTGATGCGTGGAAACGCTGCTGCCCAGAAAACGAGTGGCGGTGTCGGGCAGTTGATGCGCCTCGTCGAAAATCACCGTGTCGGCCTCGGGCAGGAGATCGGTCACGCCCTCTTCGCGCAGCACCAGGTCGGCCATGAACAAGGCGTGGTTGACCACCACCACATCGGCCTCCTGGGCCTGGCGGCGCGCCTTGACCACGAAGCAGTCGCGGATGCGCGGGCAGTCCTGGCCCAGGCAGTTTTCACGCGTGGACGTCACGCGCTGCCAGATGTCGGCGTCTTCCGGCACATCGCCCAGATCGGCCCGATCGCCGGTCTTGGATATGCCGGCAAAAAGCTGGATCTTGCGCAACTGCGCAATCTCGGAACGCGATTTCAGCGCACGGTCGTCGCCTTGCAGGCGATCCAGGTGGTAGTGGCAGACGTAGTTGCCCCGCCCCTTGAGCAGGGCCACCGACACAGGCGCGGCCAGGGCTTGGCGCACGCGTGGCAGATCGCGGCCGTAGAGCTGGTCCTGCAGGGTGCGCGTGCCGGTGGAAATGAGCACCTTGCCGCCCTGGACGATGGCCGGCACCAGGTAGGCCCAGGCCTTGCCGATGCCCGTGCCGGCTTCGGCCACCAGCGTGCCGCGCTCGCGGATGGCGCGGCCGATGGCCTCGGCCAGTTCGACCTGCGCCGGTCGGGAGCGGTAGCCGGGCAGCGCACGCGCCAGCGGACCTTGCTCGGAAAAATAATCGGCGATATCGGAATCGAACATGAAGATCATGATACCCGCAGAGCCCCAGGGCCCTGCCCGGGGGTATGGCAAAATCCTCCTTTTCCCGCATTTTTCCGCGCTGCCAATGTCTCTTGCATCCCCCACGGTTTCTTCTGTTGACCCCGCCCGCATCATCGCCCAGCTCGCCACCGAACTGGGCGCGCGTCCCGCCCAGGTAGCCGCCGCCGTGGAACTGCTCGATGACGGCGCCACCGTGCCCTTCATCGCCCGCTACCGCAAGGAAGCCACCGGCGGCCTGGACGACACCGTGCTGCGCGAACTGGAAGTGCGCCTGGCCTATCTGCGCGAACTCGAATCGCGCCGGCTGGCCATCCTCGAGTCCATCGGGCAGCAAGGCAAGCTCACCGCCGAGCTGCATCAGGAAATCGCCGCAGCCGACACCAAGCAGCGGCTGGAGGACCTCTACGCGCCCTACAAGCCCAAGCGCCGCACGCGTGCCCAGATCGCGCGCGAAGCCGGCCTGGAGCCGCTGGCCGATGCCATCCTGGCCGATGCCGCCTGCGACCCGGCCGCGCTGGCCGCGCAGTACCTGAACCCCGAAGCGTCGATCACCGACGCCAAGGCGGCGCTGGATGGCGCGCGCGACATCCTGGCCGAGCGCTACGCCGAAAACGCCGATCTGCTGGCCGACATGCGCGAGCATCTGTGGCACACCGGCGTGCTGTATTCCAAGGTGTCCGAAGGCAAGGAAACCGAAGGCGCGAACTTTCGCGACTGGTTCGACTTCAACGAGCCGCTGCGCACCCTGCCCTCGCACCGCGTGCTGGCGCTGCTGCGCGGCCGCCAGCAAGGCGTGCTGGAACTGCGCGTGGGCCTGCAGACCGAGCTGGAGGCCGAGAAACCCCATCCTTGCGTGGCGCGCATCGCCTCGTTCCTCAAGCTGGGCAAGGTGTTCGCGCTGGATGCCGCACCGCGCGCGCTCTGGCTGGGCGAAGTCTGCCGCTGGACCTGGCGCGTCAAGCTGCTCACGGCCTTCGAGAGCGAGTTCTTCGGCAAGCTGCGCGAGCAGGCCGAGGCCGAAGCCATCCGCGTCTTCGCCGCCAACCTCAAGGATCTGCTGCTGGCTGCACCCGCCGGTCCCAAGGCCGTGCTGGGCCTGGACCCGGGCATACGCACCGGCTGCAAGATCGCCGTCATCGATCCCACCGGCAAGGTGGTCGACACCGCCACCGTCTATCCCTTCGAGCCGCGCCGCGACGTCGAAGGCGCCATCAACACCCTGGCCGCGCTGTGCGCCCGCCACAAGGTGGATCTGGTCGCCATCGGCAACGGCACCGCCTCGCGTGAAAGCGAGAAATTGGTGGGCGAGATGATGGCCCGCTTCAAAGACCTCGAACTCACGCGCGTGGTCGTGTCCGAAGCCGGCGCTTCGGTGTATTCGGCTTCGGAAACCGCCGCCGCCGAATTTCCCGACCTGGACGTGACCCTGCGCGGCGCCGTGTCCATCGCCCGTCGCCTGCAGGACCCGCTGGCCGAACTGGTCAAGATCGATCCCACGGCCATTGGCGTTGGGCAGTACC
>CALGFL010000226.1 GCA_937881145.1 uncultured Bordetella sp. | reverse complement strand
CGATGTCGGTGGTCAAGGCGTCCGGGCCCAAAGAGCCTGGCCGGCGCGCGTAATCGATTGTCCGGGTTCTTGAGCCGCCGTAGGACGCTGCTGCCAGCCGAGGCCTGCGCAGCAATCCGAAACGCGGGGCGCCCGACTGCAGACGCCCAGGCGACAAGCAGCGGAATTGCGCAGGGCGGTCTCGGCGCCTAAAGCACGTTGTCGTTCAACAACCCGGCAAAGAAGCGTCAATCATCCCGCCGACTGCTGCGGGTGTCGTGCTTCATCACCCGCTCGACCTCTCGCTGCGAATCCTTGTCCCGCGCCGTGTCCCGCTTGTCGTACAGCTTCTTGCCGCGGCCCAGGGCGAAATCCAGCTTCACGCGGCTGTTCTTGTAATGCAGGTTCAGCGGCACCAGCGTGTAGCCGCGCTGCTCCACCTTGCCGATGAGCTTGCGGATCTCTTCGGCGTGCAGCAAAAGCTTGCGCGTGCGCGTCGCTTCGGGATAGATGTGCGTGGACACCGTGGCCAGCGGGCTGACGTGCATGCCCAGCAGGTACAGCTCGCCATCGCGCACGATCACATAGCTTTCTTTGAGCTGCACGCGGCCTGCCCGGATGGATTTGACCTCCCACCCTTGCAAAGCGATGCCCGCCTCGTAGCGATCCTCGATGAAGTAATCGTGCGAGGCCTTGCGGTTGTCGATGATGCTCATATGAAAGTATAAGACGGCGCAAAGCCGGTAAAATCCTGCAATTCTAGCTATTTGCCTCAATCAATGCACACCGTCCAGCGTTCCGTTCTAGTCCCGTACTCGGCGGCCCAGATGTTCGACCTCGTTGCCGACGTGGAAAGGTATCCGGAATTCATGCCCTGGTGTGGCGGCACGCAAGTGCAAGCGCGCGACGAGCACGGCATGCAGGCCTCGGTGCTCATCAGCTTTGCCGGCCTGAAACAACGCTTCACCACGCGCAATCGGCACGACTATCCTACTCGCATAGATCTGGAGCTGGTCGACGGCCCGTTCTCCAGCCTGGTGGGGCATTGGCAGTTCCAGACTCTGGCCGAGGATGGCTGCAAAGTCGTCTTTACCCTGGATTACGCCTTTTCCAGCCGCGCGCTGGAAGCCGTGGTGGGGCCGGTGTTCAACCGCATTGCCAGCAGCTTCATCGACTCCTTCACCAAGCGGGCGCAAGCCAAGTATGGCGAGTGACGCACCTGCTGGCGTGCGCGTACAGGTCTGCCATGCCCTGCGCGACAGCGTCTGGCGACGCGACCTGGAGCTTGCCCCTGGCGCCACGGCGGCCCAGGCATTGGCGGCAAGCGGTTTTGCCCGGCAGTTTCCCGACCTGGACGCGTGGGCGCTGGGCGTGGGGGTCTATGGCAGGCTCGCCGCGCCCGGCACGGTGCTGGTGGACGGCGACCGCGTGGAAATTTATCGCACCCTGAGCTTCGACCCCAAGGAGTCGCGCCGGCGACGTGTCGAGCATCGGCGCGCCAAACAAGCGAAGCTCGGTCGGGAACGGCCCCCCGGTTTGCTATAGGCCCATTGCTGGCCCGGCATTGCGCGAGCCCAGCGGTCGCGCCTGCCGGACCGGGGGAAAACCAGGTGGGCACGCACGCGGGCAGCACGCTCAAAATGCAGTAAACCAGGCGTAAGATACTCGGCGTTAAGTTTACGTTAACGTAAGCGGAAGATATTCGCACATTATCCAAGGAAACAAGCGTGGATCTGCACCTAACCGAAGAGCAACGGGCCTTTGCCCAGGCGGCCCGCGACTATGCTCAGGGCGAATTGGCACCGAATGCGGCGCACTGGGACGAGGAGGGCATATTTCCCAAAGAGGCCTTCGCGCGCGCCGGGGAAATGGGATTTTGCGGCATGTACGCCAGCGAGGATATCGGCGGGCTGGGCCTGCCGCGCTGGGATGCATCCCTTGTTTTCGAGGAAATGGCCGCGGTCGATCCGTCCACCACGGCGTTTCTCACCATCCACAGCATGGCGACCTGGATGGTGGGCCAGTGGGGCGGGGCGCAGGTCAAGGAGACCTGGGGCGAAAAGCTGACCCGCGGCGAAAAACTGGCTTCGTATTGTCTGACCGAGCCCGGCGCCGGGTCCGATGCCGGCTCGCTCAGCACCCGCGCCGAGCGCGATGCGGACGACTATGTCATTTCGGGCGCCAAGGCCTTTATATCGGGCGCCGGCGACACCGATCTGCTCGTGGTCATGGCCCGCACCGGCGGTCCCGGGCCCGGCGGCATCAGCGCTTTCGCCGTGCCGGCCGACAGCGCCGGCATCAGCTACGGCCGCAAAGAAAACAAGATGGGCTGGAACAGCCAGTCCACCCGTCCCATCACCTTCGACCGTGCGCGCGTGCCCGCCGCCAACTTGCTGGGCAAGGAGGGCGAAGGTTTCCGCATCGCCATGAAGGGCCTGGACGGCGGCCGCATCAATATCGCCACGTGCTCGGTCGGCGCGGCCCAGGGCGCGCTGGATGCGGCGCGCCGCTACATGGACGAGCGCAGCCAGTTCGGCCGCAAGCTCGCCGATTTCCAGGCCTTGCAATTCAAGCTGGCCGACATGGCCACGAATCTGGTCGCCGCTCGGCAGATGGTGCGCCTGGCGGCCTGCAAGCTCGATGAAAGCGACGCGCAGGCCACCGCCTACTGCGCCATGGCCAAACGCTTCGCCACCGACATCGGTTTTCAGGTCTGCCTTGACGCGCAACAGATACACGGCGGCTACGGTTACTTGAAAGACTACCCGTTGGAGCGTCTGGTGCGCGATACTCGCGTGCATCAGATCCTCGAGGGCACCAACGAGATCATGCGCGTCATCGTCGCCCGACAATTGCTGGAGAAAGGAGCCGACATTCGATGAGCAGTACGATGAACCCCCAAGCCGCACCGGTTCTTTTCGAGGAACGTTTCAGCAACAACGGCATGAAGCTGGGCGTGGCCACCCTCAACCAGCCGCAGACGCTCAACAGCCTGTCGCTGGAGATGGTGGATCTTTTGCAGGCGCGCCTGACCGAGTGGGCCGCCGATCAGCAGGTGGCCATGGTGATCCTGCAGGGCGCCGGAGAAAAAGCCTTCTGCGCCGGCGGCGACCTGCATGGCGTCTATCGCAGCATCGGCGAGCACGCCGGGCAGGGCGCCTGGGGCAACCCCTACGCGCGCGCATTCTTCGAACACGAATACCGCCTGGACTACTGCATTCACACCTATCCCAAGCCATTGCTGTGCTGGGGCCGCGGCATCGTCATGGGCGGCGGGATGGGCTTGCTGATGGGGGCGAGCCACCGCGTCGTCGGCACCGATGCGCGCGTGGCCATGCCCGAGATCAGCATCGGCCTGTTTCCCGACGTGGGCGGCAGCTGGATGCTCAACCGCATGACGGGCCGGCTCGGCCTTTTCCTGGCGCTGACCGGCGCGCAGCTGAACGCCTCGGACGCCATTTACGGCGGCCTGGCCGATCACATCCTGGACCCGGCCCGCTGGAACGAACTTTGCCAATTGCTGCTGGAGCAGCCCTGGGCCGGCAATCCAAGCCAAGGCGGTCCGGCCGCGCGCTCCATCAACGAAGGTCTGCTGCGCCGCGCGATCATCGCGCTCGCGACGGCGCCAGACGATGTGCTCGGGCCGCTGCGTCAGCACACTTTCCTGATCAACGGCCTGTGCGGCGAAACGCGTCTGGACGACATCTACAGCGAGATCGCCTCGCTCGAGCACCACGATGATCCCTGGCTGGCCCGAGCCGCCAAGACCCTGCTTGCCGGTTCACCGGGTTCGGCTCGGCTGGCCTACACGCTGCAGCAGAACACTCGTCTGCTTTCGCTCGAAGATGTGTTCCGCATGGAATACATCGTTGCACTGCATTGCTGCGCGTCGGGCGATTTCGGCGAAGGCATCCGCGCGCTGCTCATCGACAAGGACAGGCGCCCGCGCTGGCGTCCGGCCACGCTGCGCGAAGCCGATGCCGCGTGGGCACAGGAATTCTTCGTCGCGCCCTGGCCAGCGGACATGGAGAACCCGCTGTCCGATCTGGGCCGCCACGCCTGAGTCCATAGGGCGAAAACGGATAAAAACCATTTTCACTGCGGTTTACCATCGATGCGAATATGTCGCTAAATGCGGCTTTCGCACCGTATACTTGCGGCCGATTCCCACGGTTTAACGAGCTTTCAGAGCGCGCGCAAGCGTGCCGGCACATCATGCCCGCCAGAGAACATCACCGCATACACCGCATCGGCTGGCTGCGCGCCGCCGTGCTCGGCGCCAACGATGGCATCGTCTCCACCGCCAGCCTGATCGCGGGCGTCGCCGCCGCCGAAACCAATCACGCAACCATCTGGATCGCGGGGCTGGCAGCCCTGGTGGCCGGCGCCATGTCGATGGCGGCCGGCGAATACGTGTCGGTGCGCAGTCAAGCCGACACGGAAGCGGCCGATCTCAAGATGGAAGTAGGTTCGCTCAAGCTCAACGCCCAGCAGGAACTCGATGAGCTTACGGGCATCTATGTGGAACGCGGCCTGGCGCCCGAACTGGCCTTGCAGGTGGCCACCGCGCTCACCAGCCACGACGCACTCGATGCGCATGCGCGCGACGAACTGGGCATCTCGATGCACAATCGCGCCCAACCCGTGCAGGCGGCGGCAGCATCGGCGCTGTCGTTCGCATCGGGCGCGGCGCTGCCGCTTTTGATCGCCGTGCTGGCGCCGCTGACGCATCTGGTGGGCATCGTGCTGGCCGGGTCGGTGATCTTGCTGGGCATTCTGGGCGCGATCGCCGCCCGCGCAGGCGGCGCGCCTGTCGGCCGAGCCGTCTTGCGCGTCACGATCCTGGGCGCAGCGGCGATTGCCTTGACCGCCGGAATAGGGGCGTTGTTTGGCGTGCTGGCTTGATGCCGTTTTTTTACCGGTTTGCTGAAAAACAGGGTTCTTGAGACCCCCGGGTTGCCCTGCACCGGCGGCT
>CALGFL010000225.1 GCA_937881145.1 uncultured Bordetella sp. | reverse complement strand
GGCGCGCGCGGCCAGCGTTGCGGCGAACACCACCAGCACCATGCGTATCTCGAACCAGCCGGCATGGGCCATCATGCGCGGGATCAGCATCGAAGCCAGCAGGAAAATCAGCGAATTGGCCCAGAAGCCGAACTGGTTCCACGCCAGGGCCAGATGCTCGAACGTGCCGGGCGACATGCGCGTGCGGCCCGTCGACCCCACCACCAGGCCGGCAATCACCGTGGCCACCACACCCGATACGCCCAGGTAGTGCTCGGGGATGTAGAAGGACAGATAGGCCAGGCTGAGCGTGAGCGTGATCTCGGCCGTGGGAAAGCCGCGCAGCAGCGCGAACAGCCAACAGGCCGCGCGGCCCATGATGTAGCCGGCCAGCCCGCCGCCAAGAAAGGTGTACAGGAAGGCGCCCAGCACGCCGTTCAACGACAGGCGGCCATGCCCCATCGCGCCGCTCGCCAGCGCCGCCACCAGCACCGAATACAAGGCGATGGACGCCGCGTCGTTGAGCAGGCTCTCGCCTTCGACCAGCGTGGTCAGCCGCTTGGGCGCCCCCACCTCGCGAAAGATGCCCACCACGGCTACCGGGTCGGTCGTGGCCACGATGGCCCCCAACAGCAGGCAGGCGATGATGCCGTAGTTCGAGGCCGCGTTCAGGGCCAGGCCGACCACGATGGTGCAGACCACCACCGCCACGATGGCCATCAGCAGAATGGGGCCCAGATCGTCCATCAGGCGCCGCACATTCATCGACAGCGAGGTCTCGAACAGCAACACCGGCAGGAACACCATGAGGAAGGTGTCGGACGAAATGTTGAAGTGATCGATGGTGGCAAGCAGATCGCCCAGCACCGGCGGCACCCAGCCGTGCCAATGCATGAAGATGCCCAGCAAAAAGCCGACGATGGCCAGCAGCACCGAATACGGCAGCTTGAGGCGGGCCGCCAGGGGCGGCATGAAACAGACCAGCGTAAGCAGGCCGGCTATGCCGAATACGATCAGGCCGACATCCATGCGCCTCGAGATCCCTTGTCGTTGAGGCTCAAGGATAGCGGGTTTTCAGAAGGCCTAGCCCCCCACGCCGCGCCTTGGGCTTGCCTCCCCCAAGGGGCCGTTTTTGCCTTGGGGCGGCCCGGCGACAAAAACGCGAAAGGCGCCGACCCGCGGCGCCTTTGCATTTGCGGCGTACGAAGATCAGGCCGGCGAGAGAGCGCCGCGCATCTTCTTGAGCGCGGCCGCTTCGATCTGGCGGATACGCTCGGCCGACACGCCGAACTCCGCGGCCAGGTCGTGCAGCGTCAGGCCGCCGTCGTCTTGCAGCCAGCGGGCTTCGATGATGCGGCGCGAACGCGCGTCCAGGCCTTCGAGCGCCTGGGCCAGGCCTTCGCCCTGCAGGCTGGCGCGGGCTTGGCGGGCCAGCACGCGGGTGGGTTCCTCGCGGCCTTCGTCGGACAGATAGGCGATGGGCGCGAAGCTGTCTTCGTCGTCGTCCTGGCCTTCCAGCGACAGATCGCGACCGGACAGGCGAACTTCCATCTCCCGCACGTCTTCGCGGCGCACGTTCAATTCGTCGGCAATGTGGTCGACCTGGTCGGTATCCAGCGTCTGGCCGTCAGGCCGCATGCTGCGCAGGTTGAAAAACAGCTTGCGCTGCGCCTTGGTGGTGGCCACCTTGACCATGCGCCAGTTGCGCACGATGTATTCGTGGATCTCGGCCTTGATCCAGTGCACGGCAAAGGACACCAGGCGCACGCCGCGCTCGGGATCGAAGCGCTTGACGGCCTTCATCAGCCCGACGTTGCCTTCCTGGATGAGGTCCGCGTGCGGCAGACCGTAGCCCAGATACTGGCGCGCCACCGACACCACCAGTCGCAGGTGCGACAGGATGAGTTCACGCGCGGCTTCGAGATCGTCGTGGTCGCGCAGTCGACGGCCAAGATCGGTCTCGCGTTCGGCGCTGAGCAGCGGCAAGCGGTTGACCGTGGAGATATAGGCGTCGATCGTGCCGAGCGCGCCCGGGTTGGCCACTGCCAACGCCAGCGCGTTGGACTGGGCCGTCGCAATACTGGCTGCTTTCATTGGCGTGGCCTCCTGAGGGTAAGAAAGAAGCATGTGAATGATGTTAGCACTCTATATGGTTGAGTGCTAATTTGACCCTTCCGGCATCGAGGAGTTCCCCTGGGAGGTGGCAAAATCGCGGGGTAGCGACCGGCGTGGGTTGCCTGCCCTGCATCGGCCTGTTACGCCTGCGCACCATTTGCCCCCGGATAGTCATCGACGAAGGCGGCACTATTTAATATAGTGAACCCAACCCTCTTGCGTCCCCTTGCAAGGCTGAGATTCCATGGCTCGTCTGCCCCGACTGTATGCTCCCGGGCTGCCCCAACTGGTGCAGGCCAGTTTCGTCCAGCCGCTGGCCGCCTCAGGCCAGCCGGCGCCGCAGGACATTCTCAACCAGCTCGCTGCCTGGCTGGGCGACTCTGCCCAGCGCCACAAGGTCGCCGTGCACGGCTGGGTCCTGGCCACCGACCGCATCCTGCTCCTGGCCACGCCGATCGACGAGTCCGGCCTGCCGCGGCTGATGCAGACGCTGGGCCGCAACCTGGCAGCCCGCCTGCGCGGCGGCCGGGTCTTCGCCGGCCGCTACCGCTCGGCCCTGCTCGAGCCCCACGTCTGGGTGCTGCGCGCCCAGGTCTGGCTCGAAACCTATCCCGTGCGCAGCGGCACCGCGTCCGATCCCGACTCCTGGCCCTGGTCTTCGGCCGGTAGCCACACCGGCGCCAGCCATCAGACGCCCGCGCCTTCGTGGCAGTCGGATCACGCCGACTACTGGGCCTGCGGCAACACCCCCTTCGACCGCCAGGCCAATTACCGCAAGCTGCTGCAGGACGGTCTTTCGCGCGAGGAATCCCAGCGCATCGAGCAGGCCGTCTCGGGCCAATGGGCCCTGGGCGGGCCGACTTTCATCTCGGGCCTGGCCCACACCGCCAGCCGCCGCGTCTCCCCCGGCCACCGCGGTCGTCCCCGCAAGAAGCCGCTGCCCGCCGCCCCTTCCGGCACGGCCACGCCTTAATCCCCCGTTACACGCGTGGCCCCAAGCGCCTGGCTGCCGCCCGCGCTGGCTCGCACTCGTCCTGATCAAGCCCGAAAAATTGGGGGGGACAACCTCGCCCAAGCTTGAACCGCATCAGGTCCTGTGTCTCCAAAAATCCCAAAATAAATAGGGCCACATCAATGCAAAAAGCTGTTTCCAGGTATCTTCTTTAAAAACAGATAGTATTTATGTGTTTGTTTTTAAAGCATAATTAAATGTCCCTATTTTTAAAAACCCACTTATTCATAATTTAAATATAGGGACATACCCTTTTTATTGCACTTGCACATGGATTTCCGGCGCGCTATCTTCCCCCTACTGAACTAACAACAATTCCCGCAGTCCCTCGCGGAGCGCGCCATGCCCCCTATTTCCTCTTCCCCCTCCCACCAAGCCGACGCGACGGCCACGCCTATCGACGCCAGCCGTATCGGCCTGCCAGCGGCACAAGGCCTGTACAACCCGGCCAACGAGCATGACGCCTGCGGCGTGGGTTTTGTCGCCCATATCAAGGGACACAAGAGCCACTCCATCATCCAGCAAGGTCTGAAGATCCTCGAGAACCTGGATCACCGCGGCGCGGTCGGCGCCGACAAGCTCATGGGCGACGGCGCGGGCATCCTCATCCAGATCCCCGACCAGCTTTACCGCGAAGAAATGGCGCAGCGCGGCATCGTCCTGCCCCAACCCGGCGAATACGGCGTGGCCATGGTCTTCCTGCCCAAGGAAACCGCCTCGCGCCTGGCCTGCGAGCAGGAGCTCGAACGCTCGGTGCGCGCCGAGGGCCAGATCGTGCTGGGCTGGCGCGACGTGCCGGTGGACACCGACATGCCCATGTCGCCGGCCGTGCGCTCGGTCGAGCCGGTCATCCGCCAGCTCTTCATCGGCCGCGGTCCCGACGTCATGGTGCCCGACGCGCTGGAACGCAAGCTCTACGTCATCCGCAAGACCGCCAGCCATGCCATCCAGGCCATGCACCTGGCCCACGGCAAGGAATATTTCGTGCCCTCGGCCTCGGTGCGCACCGTGGTCTACAAGGGCCTGCTGCTGGCCGACCAGGTCGGCCGCTACTACCGTGACCTGGCCGACCCGCGCACCGTCTCGGCCCTGGCCCTGGTGCACCAGCGCTTCTCGACCAACACCTTCCCCGCCTGGCCGCTGGCCCACCCCTACCGCATGATCGCCCACAACGGCGAAATCAACACGGTCAAGGGCAACTTCAACTGGCTGCGCGCGCGCGAAGGCATGATGCAGTCGGCCGTGCTGGGCGACGACCTGAAAAAGCTCTACCCCATCGTCTACGAAGGCCAGTCCGATACGGCAACTTTCGACAACTGCCTGGAATTGCTGGTCAACTCCGGCTATGCGCTCTCGCACGCCGTAATGATGATGATCCCCGAGGCGTGGGAGCAGCACACCCAGATGGACGCCAGCCGCCGCGCCTTCTACGAATACCACGCGGCCATGATGGAGCCCTGGGACGGCCCAGCGGCCATCGCCTTCACCGACGGCCGCCAGATCGGCGCCACGCTGGACCGCAACGGCCTGCGCCCTGCCCGCTACCTGGTCACCGACGACGACATGGTCATCCTGGCATCCGAGGCCGGCACCCTGCCCATCCCCGAGCATCGCATCACCAAGAAGTGGCGCCTGCAGCCCGGCAAGATGTTCCTCATCGACCTGGAACAGGGCCGCATCATCGACGACGCCGAGGTCAAGGCGCAGCTGGCCAACAGCCGCCCCTACCGCCAGTGGATCGACCGCCTGCAAGTCAAGCTCGACTCGCTGCCCGCGCAGCAAAACGCCGCCTCGCCGGCCACGCAGACCGGCGTGCCGCTGCTCGACCGCCAGCAGGCCTTTGGCTGGACGCAGGAAGACTACAAGTTCATCCTCGAGCCCATGGCCGCCACGGGCGAGGAAGTCATCGGCTCCATGGGCAACGACGCGCCGCTGGCGGTGCTGTCGAACCGCTCCAAGCCTTTCTACAACTACTTCCGGCAGCTGTTCGCGCAGGTCACCAACCCGCCCATCGACCCGATCCGCGAGCAGCTGGTGATGTCGCTGGTGTCCTTCATCGGACCCAAGCCGAACCTGCTGGACATCAACAACATCAACCCGCCGTTGCGACTGGAGGTTGCGCAGCCGATCCTCGACTTCGCCGACATGGCCAAGCTGCGCGACATCGAGCGGCCTTCGCGCGGCAAGTTCCGCAGCTTCGAGCTCGACATCACCTACCCGGCCAGCTGGGGCAAGGCCGGCATCGAGGCACGCCTTGCCTCGCTGTGTGCCCGGGCCACCGACGCCATCGTCCAGGGCCACAACATCCTGATCGTCTCGGATCGACGGGCCGATCGCGAGCACGTCGCGATCCCGGCGCTGCTGGCGACGTCGGCGATTCACCAGCATCTGGTGAACAAGGGCCTGCGCACCAGCAGCGGCCTGGTGGTGGAGACCGGCTCGGCGCGCGAAGTGCATCATTTCGCCCTGCTCGCCGGCTACGGTGCCGAGGCGATGCACCCATATCTCGCGATGCAGACCCTGGCCCGCCACCCGCTGGCGAACGGGATCACCCCCGAGAAGGCGATCGGCAACTACATCAAGGCGATCGGCAAGGGCTTGCAGAAGGTGCTGTCCAAGATTGGCATCTCCACCTACAAGTCCTAAACAGGCGCCTAGAGCTTCGAAGCG
>CALGFL010000224.1 GCA_937881145.1 uncultured Bordetella sp. | reverse complement strand
CTCCGCATCTGACCCTGTCGCAACATCAGGAGACGGCACAGCGCGCGGAGCGCGCGCATGCGCTGGCGGGCGTCGGGCTACAGACGCTGATCGAATCCTTTGCCTTGTTCCAGCAGGAAATACGCCAGGAAATCCTTCCCCTGATCGCGCCAGAGTACCGTCAGGACATTCTGGAAATCGTCGAGCGGCGCAATTTCATGGACCTGCAATCGCAGGCCTGGGCCTATCAGCGTGTCGACACGGAACTTTCCCAGGCTGCCTCGGCGATTGACGAATTGATCCAGCAAACCGCCAATTTTTCGGATCTCGTGCGTGGCGTCATGGGCATCATCGGAGGAATCGAAGGGGATTTGTCCGCTTTTTTTGCACGCTGCGATACCACCGGCGAATTGCAGATCGAGGTGTCCCAGGGCGCGGCAGGGCACCGCTACCACGAAGCCATGATGACGGGCCTGGTGCCGAAGATCAGCATCGATCCGTCCCGCCTGTCCGGACAGGGGCCGGGCGGCCGGGCATGGCGCGGCGGCCAGATCATCGTTTCCGATGCCTGGGCCATCGAATCGCGCAACAAACCCTGGCAGGCGCTTGGCAAGGAGCTGGGATTTCGCTCCAGTGCCGCGGTGCCGCTGCTGGATGATTCGGGCAAGACGATCGCCTTGCTGAGCCTTTATAGCGGCTGGCCGCGCTTCTTTTCCACGCTGCGCATCGGCACGTTCCTCAACCATCTGCAAAAGATGCTGAGCCATGCCGTCGAAAGATTGAACACGGTACCGGTCATCTCCTTGCCGCTGCGGCAGCGGTACCGGACGTGCATCGCGCAAAGAAAAGTGGCTTTTCTCTACCAGCCGATCATCGATCTGCGCAGCGGCGAGCTATGCAAGGTCGAAGCGCTGGCCAGGGTGCTCGACGAAGATGGACACATTGTGACGCCGGATCGTTTCCTGCCGGCCTGCGGCAACGAAGAATTGTTCATGCTGCTCGAACTGGGCCTGGCACAAGCCTGTGCGGACACGACGGTATTGAACGACGAACGCCTGTGTGCCTCGATCGCGTTGAACTTTCCCGCCGAAGGCATCGGCGACCCGCGGTGTCAGCGCGCGATTCTGCAGGCGGTGGAACGGTGCCGGTCCAAGGGCGTGGACCTCGAGCTGGAACTTCTCGAAAGCCGCGAGGGGGATGACACCGACGAGCATCGCTACGCCTTTCTGCAGACGCTGCGCGATGCCGGCGTGCGGCTGGCGCAGGACGATCTTGGCTCAGGACATAGTTCGCTGCTCAGGCTGGACAAATATGCGTTCGACGAGGTCAAGATGGACCAGGGGCTCGTTCGAGGAGCGACGCAGCGCCCTCAGCGTGCGCTGGAGTTCATGCTGTATCTCACGCGCCTCGTGCACGCTTTCGACATGCGTGTCACCGTGGAAGGACTGGAGCATCGCGGCCTGATCGAAGGGGCCTTGATCCTGGGAGCGGATCTGGGGCAGGGATACGGCATTGCGCGCCCCATGCCGATCCAGGACCTTGCGGCCTGGCGTGACGGGTTCCGCCACGACGCGGACCCGCATCGTCCGAAAACGGCGCTGGGGGCATTGGCCACCTACCTGCTATGGGATACCCAGGCCGTTGCATCGCATTACGGCGGACTGGATGACCTTGCCGACGCGCGCCGGATCATGGAAGAGTTCATCGCCGAGCGCGGTCTCGAACGGACGGAACTGGCCAGCCTGCTCGCGGAACATTTCGAGCACGGCGGTTCCGCCCGGTCCCGCGTACGAGCGCATGTCATCGCCGGATTGACGCAGATCTGGCACACGGAGACGGGCGTGCCGTAACCGGGCGGGCACGTGATCGTGGCCGCGTTCCCAGAGGACGGCAAATGCGCCATTACGCCCTTGGGCACAGCGCAGAAGTTCATTTGCCGCCTGTGTCGAAAGACATCGGACACGGTGGTATCGTAGTCGTTCAGCCGGCTGCTTCGCCGAACCAGCCTGCTTTCGGCCGGTTTTCGGCGACACACCCTGCGCCTTGATCAGAAAATCTATCAGCTCAGCAGAAAGGAGATTCTCATGTCCGACGATATCGTGATCGTAGCGGCCCAGCGCACGGCCGTTGGCAAATTTGGCGGCACCCTCGCCAAGACGCCGGCGAGCGAACTTGGCGCTCACGTGGTGAAAGGTCTGCTGGCCAAGACGGGGGTGCCCGGCGACGCAGTTTCCGAACTCATCCTGGGCCAGGTGCTGACGGCCGGCGTGGGCCAGAATCCGGCGCGCCAGGCCGTCATCAAGTCCGGGCTGCCGCAGGCCGTGCCGGGCATGACCATCAACGTGGTCTGCGGCTCGGGGTTGAAGGCCGTGATGCTGGCGGCGCAGGCAATCAAATGCGGCGACGCCGACATCGTCATCGCCGGCGGCCAGGAAAACATGAGCGCCGCCCCGCACGTGCTGCTCGGGTCGCGCGACGGCCAGCGCATGGGCGACTGGAAGATGATCGATTCGATGATCGTCGACGGCCTGTGGGACGTCTACAACCAGTACCACATGGGCATAACGGCCGAGAACGTGGCCAAGAAGTACGGCATCACTCGCGAGATGCAGGACGCGCTGGCGCTGGCCTCCCAGCAGAAGGCCGCCGCGGCCCAGGACGCGGGCAAGTTCAAGGACGAGATCCTGCCGTTCAGCATCGCGCAGAAAAAGGGCGATCCCATCGTCTTCGAAGTCGACGAATTCGTGAACCGCAAGACCAGCGCCGACGTGCTGGCCGGCTTGCGGCCCGCCTTCGACAAGGCCGGCTCGGTGACCGCCGGCAACGCCTCGGGCATCAACGACGGCGCCGCCGCGGTGATGGTGATGTCGGCCAAGCGCGCCGCCAGCCTGGGCCTGCAGCCGATGGCCGTGATCCGTGCCTATGCCACCACCGGCCTGGATCCGTCCATCATGGGCATGGGCCCGGTGCCGGCGTCGCAGCTGTGCCTGAAGAAGGCCGGCTGGAACCCGCAAGACCTGGACCTGATGGAGATCAACGAAGCCTTCGCCGCGCAGGCCTGCGCCGTCAACAAGGAAATGGGCTGGGACACCAGCAAGATCAACGTCAATGGCGGCGCCATCGCGATCGGCCACCCGATCGGGGCGTCGGGCTGCCGCGTGCTCGTGACCCTGCTGCACGAGATGAAGCGCCGCGGCTCGAAGAAAGGCCTGGCCTCGCTGTGCATTGGCGGCGGCATGGGCGTGGCGCTGGCGGTCGAGCGCGCTTAGATTCCGATCGGGCTGCTCGCGCTTCATTAAAAGTCCAAGCATGCAGGCCACTCTTCGGAGTGGCCTTTTGCTTTGTACCCCCTGCATGCCCACCGGCTAATCGACCCCGTCGATCGGCACGCTCATCCCCGTCTTGATCCGATCCATCGCGACCAGCGTCTTGAACGCCTTGACGTTGTTGTTGCCGTGAAAAAGCTTGCGCGTGAGCTCCACGTACTGAGCCATGTCGCGCACCAGGAAGATCAGCACGAAGTCGCACTCGCCCGCCACGTAATAGCATTGCTGGATCTGGGGGTAG
Organism: uncultured Bordetella sp.; assembly: GCA_937881145.1. Lineage (GTDB taxonomy): Bacteria > Pseudomonadota > Gammaproteobacteria > Burkholderiales > Burkholderiaceae_B > Bordetella. The sequence continues at coordinate 1,099 of CALGFL010000224.1, read as the reverse complement.
GCCTCGAAGCTCCTGCGCATTTCGTCGTGCAGGTCCGCGCGCTCGCTTTCCATCTTGACCTCCACGATGAGGGTCAGGTCGTAGCCCAGGGCCTTGGGGTTGATGCCGGCCGTGTAGCGCTCGATGACGCCCGCGGCGGACAACAACTTGAGCCGGCGGTTGACGGCCGCGGTGGACAGGTTGGCGCGCACGCCCAGCTCGCTTTGCGGAACCCGGGCGTCTTGCTGCACGGCGGCCAGCAGCACGCGGTCGTAACGGTCGATGGTTGAAGTCATGATGGGGGCGGTTCGATAGAGCGCGATGAATCGATAAAAAATTCAATTCAAAGCCCATTAATTCATAAAAAATTCGCTGCGCGAAGAAATATTATTTCAACCCATCTTCAGGAGAACCTATGCCGGTCCCTACACTCGCCCTGGACGCAGGCCGCCTGCTCGAACAGATCCGCCTACTGGGCGCGATCGGCGCCGACGCCGGGCAGGGCGGGCGCACGCGCATCGCGCTGACCGACGACGAAAAAGCGGGCCGCGACCTGCTGATGCAGTGGATGCGCGAGCTGGAACTGGACGTGCGCGTCGACCGCATCGGCAACCTCTTCGGCATCCTGCACGCCGCCACCGACACGGGCGACGAGGAACCCTTGATGATCGGCTCGCATATCGACACCGTGCGCAACGCGGGCGCGCTGGACGGCTGCTATGGCGTGCTCTCCGGACTGGCCGTGGCGCGGGCCTATCGTGCGTCGGGCATCGCGCCGCAACGCGCCATCGTCATCGGTGCCTTCACCAACGAAGAAGGCGTGCGCTTCCAACCCGACATGATGGGTTCGCTGGTGTACGCGGGCGCGCTGGACATACAGGCCGCGCTCGACACGGTGGGCACGGACGGCGCGCGCCTGGGCGACGAACTGGCGCGCATCGGCTATGCGGGCGACATGGAACCCGGCGCCATCGTGCCGCGCGAGTACCTGGAACTGCACATCGAGCAAGGTCCGGTGCTGCAAGCCGAGGGGCAGCTCATCGGCGTGGTGGAAAACCTGCAGGGCATCTCCTGGCAGAAGATCACCATGCAAGGCACGGCCAATCACGCCGGCACCACG
>CALGFL010000223.1 GCA_937881145.1 uncultured Bordetella sp. | reverse complement strand
CTTTCCCTACACGACGCTCTTCCGATCTCAGGCGCTGACCATCAAACTCAAGCGCGACGTGCCTCTGGACGAGATCGAAGGCCTCATCGCCGAAGGCACCAACTGGGCCAAGGTCATTCCCAACACCAAGGAAGACACCGTCAAGTCGCTCACGCCGGTCGCCGTCACCGGCACGCTCGACATTCCGGTGGGCCGTCTGCGCAAGCTCTCCATGGGTTCGCAATACCTGGGCGCCTTCACCGTGGGCGACCAGCTGTTGTGGGGCGCCGCCGAGCCGCTGCGCCGCATGCTGCGCATCGCGCTGGCCGAAGCCTGATCGCCGTTCGCGACCCGGTCCGCTTACCAAGGGGTACGTAAGGTACCCCTTTTTTATTTGTGCCATATCACTGATGCGTCTACACTTTCTAGTTATTTTCCGGTACTTGGAAGCTTGCTCATGATCGGGTATCAACGCGCTATGCGTCCTTCTGTCCGCCTGTCCCGCAAAACCCTCCTGGCCTGGATGTTGGCCGCGGCTGTCGGCATGACCGCCGTCGGCGCCGCGCAGGCCGTCAGCCTGGGCCATGCCCGCGTCGTGTCCGCGCGGGGGGCGCCGCTGCAGGTGCTGGTGCCGCTTATCGATCTCACGCCCGACGAAGCCGCCAATCTGCGCATTTCGCTGGCCGGTGCCGCGGCATGGCAGCAAGCCGGCCTGCAGCCGCCCACGCCGCTGGCCGACATGCATGCCGCGCTCGAAGTCGGCGCTCAGGGCGGACGCGAGGTGCGCGTGACCTCCAGCCAGCCTCCCGGCAACGACGCCATCGACATCCTGCTCGACATGCAGTCCAACGCCGGGCAGCGTCAGTTGCAGGTCACGGTGCTGGTGCCGGCCGACGACATCGCTTCGGGTATCCAGCAAGCCGGGGTAGGCCGTGCCCAGGGTGCCCGCGGCGCGCACGCCGCAGGCGGCGCTGCGACCGGGCAGGTCAAGGTTGCGCGTGGCCAGACGCTGTGGGGCATCGCGTCCGGCCATGCCGTGGCCAACGCCACGATCTACCAGGAGCTCGTGGCCCTGTGGCACGCCAATCCGCAGGCCTTCATCCAGAACAATATGAATCTGGTGCGCAGCGGCGCCACGCTCAAATTGCCCGACGCAGCCACGGTACGGGCCATCGACCCTGCCGAGGCGCGCCGTATTTTCGATGAGCAGGCCGCGGCCTTCCAGCGCTATCGCGGCCGCCTGGGCGTGGGCACGCAAAGCAGCGCTGCGCTGGCGGCAGGCAAGCGTCAATCCAGTGCCGGTGGCAAGGTCGAGTCCGCGCCGGCCACCAACAAGGTAAGCCCGCCGTCCACCCAGGATCAGTTGCGGCTGTCCACGCCTTCGCAAACGGATGCGAAGGCGGATGCCGACACCTCGAACCAGCACGCCATGGCGGACGCGAGCAAGCGCATCGACGAACTCCAGGCGAACGTCCAGGCACTGGGCCAGGCAGCCACCGGCGCTGCGCCGCAAGGCGCGGCGGTCAACGGCCAAACCGGCCAGAACAATCAGAACAGCGCAGCAGCAACACCCGGCGCGGCGAGCACTCCGGACGCGAATGCCGCAAACTCGAATACTTCGAGCGCCTCCAATGCCGGGGCGTCCAGTAGCACCGGTGCCGCGGGCGCCTCCGGCTCGGCCACGGCGAGCAGCAGCGGCCCCGTCACCGGCCCCAGCTCTCCGACCGCCAACGCGCTAGACGAAGCCAAGGACACCGCCAAGCAGGTTGTCCACAAGAGCGGCATGGCCGACTGGCTGTCCGACAATCTGCTCATCGTCGTCACAGCCGTGCTGGTGGCCATCATCTTGATCGTGGCCTTGCTGATGCGCCGCGCCGGCCAGCATGGCGACGATGACGATGACGATTCCTACGGCTACGCCGACCATTCCATGGGCGACGCAGCCGACGACCCGGACATCGATCCCCGTATCAGCGGCATCGATCTGGACCTCGATCACCACTCGGGCAAAGACGATCAGCATCCGCATGGCGGCAGGACCTGATCCATGTCGCGCATTGCCCTGGGTCTGGCTTATGACGGCTCGGCCTGGCAGGGCTGGCAAACCCAGCCACATGGGCAGACGGTGCAAGACAGATTCGAAGCCGCACTCGGCGAGTTTTCCGGCGCCCGCGTGCCGCTGGCCACGGTCTGCGCGGGGCGCACCGACACCGGTGTGCACGCCGCCATGCAGATCGTGCACCTGGATACCGAGCTGGATCGCCGCGACGAATCCTGGGTGCGCGGCGTCAATGCCTTTCTTCCCGACAGCATCGCCGTGCAGTGGGCGCAGGCCGTACCCGACGATTTCCATGCCCGGTTTTCGGCCCGCTCGCGCACTTACGTCTATCTGCTCTGGCGCGGCCGGGTAAGGCCGGCTTTGTGGGCAGGCCGTGCCGGCTGGTGCTTTCAGCCGCTCGATCTGGACGCCATGCGGCTGGCGGCCCAGGCCTTGCTGGGCGAGCATGATTTCTCCAGTTTCCGCTCGGCGCAGTGCCAGGCGCGCCATCCCGTGCGCACTTTGCAAAGGCTGGACATCGACGAGCGCGGCCCTTTCGTTGTTTTCACCTTGCGGGCCAACGCCTTCCTGCACCATATGGTGCGCAATCTCGTCGGCGCCTTGCTGCAGGTAGGGCAGGGGCGCGAGTCTGCGACGTGGATGGCGCAGTTGCTTCAAGCACGCGACCGTCGGCTCGGTGCGCCTACTTTCATGGCCGATGGCCTCTATCTCTGCGCCATCGAGTACGCTGAAAGCTATGAGTTGCCGGAGCTCGACGGCGGCGCGACTTTGCTGTGGCCTTTCACTTCGACTCGATGACCTCCATGCGCACCCGCATCAAGATCTGCGGCCTGACCCGCGAAGCCGATATCGCCGCCGCCGTCCAGGCGGGGGCCGATGCCCTCGGCTTTATCTTTCATCCTGGCAGCAAACGCTATCTTGCCGTCGAACGCGCGGCGCAATTGCGCCGCGAGGTGCCCGCTTTCGTGGACGTGGTTGCCTTGTTCGTCAACGCCGCGCCGGATGCCATCCGGTCGGTGGTCGACCATGTCCAGCCCGACCTGCTGCAATTTCATGGCGACGAATCGCCCGAAGCCTGCCGGCAGCCGGGCCGCCGCTATTTGCGCGCGTTTCGCGTCGGCGCGCCGGGTCTGGATACGCCCGAAGCCTTGGCCGCGCATTGCAAAGCCTACGACGACGCCGCCGGTTGGCTGTACGACAGCTACAGCGCGGGCTACGGCGGCAGCGGCCTCGCTTTCGATCACCACCTGCTGTCGGCCGTGCAGGCCGATGCCGCATCGCGTCCGCTGGTTCTTTCGGGCGGTCTGAGGCCCGAGAGCGTGGCCCAGGCCGTGCGTGCGGTGCGCCCGTGGGCAGTGGACGTCAGCAGCGGTGTCGAAATCGAACCGGGCATCAAGTCCGCAGAGCGCATGAGGGCCTTCGTGGCCGCGGTGCGCGAAGCCCAGATCCAGGCTTGAAGCGGTCTAGATCACCTGCTGCACGTGATGCACCTGCGGCGGCTGCGCCACGCTGTCGCCGATCAACGCGCGCCATTGTTTGAAGGCTTCCGATTCGCGGAAATCCACCATGTGGTGCTCGACTGTCTCCCAATCGACCACCAGGGTGTATTCCAACGGCCGTTCGATGCTGCGGAACAACTGCATGCCGTGGCAGCCCTTGGTGCCCAGAAATAGCGGTTTGGCTTTGGCGACGGCCGCTTCAAAGGTCGGGCCAGTGCCTTCTTTGACGACGATGACGGCGATTTCATTGATCATGCAGTAGCTCCTGGACTGGGTTGAGGCACGCCCCGGGCAGAGAAATTTCGGCTCCGATGCGTTGAGTCCGCCAAGTATCGCGCATCTGTTCGGCCGCCGTCGATGCAAGGTGTCCCGGTCGGCCCACGCGGCTTTTCGATAAACTGGCATTCCTGCCGTCATCCTGCCGTCACGCTCGTGCCCGAGCGATCACCGCCTCTCCCCATCATGCCGTTGTCCCATTTACTGCTTGCCCTGAGCGTCGTCGTCGTCTGGGGCACGAATTTCGTAGTCATTAAATGGGGGCTGGGCGACTTCCCGCCTTTCCTGTTCGCCGCGCTGCGCTTCATCTTCTCGGCTTTGCCCTGGGTGTTTTTCGTGCGCCGCCCGGCCGTGTCCTGGAAGCGCTTGGCTGCGGCCGGCATTTTCACGGGCGTGGGCCAGTTCGATTTGCTGTTCTGGGCCATGCAGCACGACATTTCCCCCGGCCTGGCGTCGCTGGTGGTCCAGGCTCAGGTTTTCTTCACCATTGTGCTGGCCATCATCCTGAACGGCGAGCGCATGAAGGTCTTGCAGATCGGCGCCATGATGTTGGCCGTGTTGGGCATGGGCGTCGTGGGCTGGCATGGCATGCGCGATCCCAGCAGCACCATCACGCTGCTCGGTCTGCTTACCGTGCTGATGGGCGCTTTTTTCTGGGGCTGCGCCAACACGCTGGTACGCGGCGCGGGCAAAGTCGACATGCTGGGTTTCACAATCTGGAGCAGCCTCTATGCCGTGCCGCCGCTCATCCTGGTGAGCCTTTGCATCGAGGGTCCCGCCAGAGTGTCGCAGGCCCTGATCCATGCCAACTGGCATGGCTGGGTCACGGTGCTGTGGCAGTCGCTGGGCAACACCCTCTTCGGCTTCGGCGTCTGGAACTGGCTGTTGGCGCGCCATCCGGCCGCCACCGTGACCCCCAGCGCCCTGCTGGTGCCCGTCATCGGCATGCTGTCCTCGGCATGGCTGCTATCCGAGAACCTGGCCGACTGGAAGCTGATCGCGGCCTTCCTGGTCATTGCCGGCCTGACGCTCAACCTCTATGCCGGCCGCCTGCAGCTCAAGGCCAAGGCGGCCTGACCGCGCGCAAGGCCCGGTTCAGGACTGCTGCTGCGGTCCTGCAAGCGACAGGCCGGCATTGCCCTGCAGCACAACGGTCGACGAAGCCGAGATTTGCAGCCCCGCCTGGGCCAACCGGCTCAGCACTTCATACAACATGCGGCTGCGCACGGTATAGGCCACCCGGGGCGAGTCCACATAAGCGATGACGTTGAATATCATCCGGTCGTTTTCGATGCCGTCCAGGTAGACCATCGCGGCGGGCGTTTCCAGGATTTCTTCCTGTTCGGCGAAGACCGAGGTGATCAGATCGCGCACCTTCTCGGCGTCGATGTTGAGCGGCATGGGCAGCTTGATCTGCACCCGGCCCATGGAGCGCGAGTGCGTCACGTTGCGCAGAATCTTGGTGATGAACTCCGAGTTCGGCACGATTACCGTGGATTTATCCGACATCAGGATTTCCGTGGCGCGCACATTGATGCGCTGGATGTCGCCTTCCACGGTCCCCAGCGATACCCAGTCGCCCACTTTCACCGGCCGCTCGGCCAGCAGGATCAAACCGGAAACGAAGTTCTGCACCACCGCCTGCAGGCCGAAGCCGATGCCCACCGACAGCGCGCTGGCGATCCAGGCCACGCGTTCCAGTCCGAGCCCCAGCGACGAAAGCGTCAAGCCCGCCACGAAGAGCACGCCCGCGTAGCCGAACAGCGTCGCGGTCGACGTGCGCATGCCCGGATCCATCGTCGTGGTAGGCAGGTAGGTGTCCTTCAGCCAACGTTTGAGCACCCGCACGCACAACAGGCCCAATAGCAAGACCACCAGGCCTTGCACCAGAGTACCGGGTTGGATCAGCACCTGGCCGATCTGCCAACCCTTGCCCAGTTGTTCCGCGCTGTGCAGGATCTCCGTGGGGCCGCCGCCGAAGGGATTGATCAGCAGCACGATGGCCACCAGCACCACGATCGTGCGCATCGTGCCGGACAGCAAAACGGCGGTCTGGTGGCGCAGGCGGAATTGCGGCGTCGGGTGCTCGGGCTTCTTGCCCGCCAGCAGCGTCATGAAGCCGTCGTTGATCAGGAGCGACAGCAGATAGGCCGAGGTCACCACGATCAGCAGCCACAGCCCCTGTGTGATGATGAATGTCCCCAGGGTGGCATAACCGATCAGGACGGCTATGACGCCCACGACCAACGCCAGCCAGCTCAACGTGCTCAGAGTCGCGATCCAGAAAGGCCGGTGCAGCGCCTGGCCCGTCTCGGGGTCGCGCTGCGATTTGCGGCGCAGCCTCTCTCCCAGCATCAGGCTCCATGCCAGCGTGATGCCCTGGGCAAGCGCCGCCAGGCTGGTCATGGCGATCGTCGTATTGACGCTGATGTCCAGCACCGATGGCAATTGCAGCACCAGCCATATGATCACGGCCTGCACGGCCAGTGTTCCGGGCAACCAGCGCAGGCCCGTGGCGACTTCGTCGGGCAGCGGCAGCAAACGCCACGACGGCCTCTTGGGCGAGAGCAGCACATTGCCCAGGCCGCCGATATAGCCCGCCAGGCTTACGACACCCACAAGGGAGCTCATCAGCGCCTCGGTATTGTCCGAAAGCGCATTGGTCCAATTCACGCCCAGATGCAGCAGTTTGGCGATCAGTCCCGGCGTCACGATCGCCACGATCACGACCGCCACGGCAAACACCGAGCGGCGCAGCCGCCCCGAAGGCACGCGGGTGGCAGTCAAGCGCAGCAGCATGTGCCGTATGACATAGTTCGCGGCCAGCACGGCCACGATGCCGGCAATTATCAGGGACCACACCGTGCCGGGCGTCTGGCCGGCGCTGGCAATCACCTCGCTGCCCAGTTCCTCGAAGCGCTGCAGGTCGGCGGGAAAATCGCGCCGCAGTTCATCGTGGTAGCGCGACGAGAAAAAAGTGCGGTGGCGCTCGCCCATCTGGGCCTGGAACTGCTTGCGCCGTTCCGTCGACACGCGATCGACCAGTTGCCCGGCTTCCACCGTCAGCAATTTGGCCAGTTTGAGCTGCGAATCGAGCACATTATTGGCTTTGACCAATTGCTTGCGCTGATCGGCGACGTCGGCCGGCTCCTTGGCGCCCGCCGGCACAGGGCCCAGCTGATTCAGCCGGGCGGCGATATCGGCCAGCTTTGGCGTCAGCGTGCCGGCCAAGCTGTCGGCCTTGCTTTGCAGTCGCTGGACTTCGCTGCCCCAGCGGTCCAGCGACTCGTCGGTAGGGTGGTTGTCCAGGCCCTTGAGTATGGTGTCGAGCCGGGCGCGCATCTGCGTCAGCTGCGCATCGACCCCTGCGGGGGTGTCGCTATTGCTGGTGCTGCTCGTGCTGGGCTGCGCCCACGCGGATCCGCCCAGCATGGCGGACGCGGCTAATAGGCAGGCCAGCAGGCCGGCGCGCAAATAACGCCCCAGGCGAGGAAAGAACGGAATCATGAAAGCATCCGTGATTATCGAGCCGGCAGCATAGCAAGCGCCGGCGGGAGTGTTTGCGACAAAATCTATCGTGATGCTGATCGATTTGTCGATGATGGAGTGCCCATGCTATAGTTCAGGGCTCGGCATTTGAATTGCGAAGTCAAGCGGATGCTGGGTTGAGCGAGAGGCGTGTTGAAGGCGGGCAGGGTGTTGCGCGGTGGTTG
>CALGFL010000222.1 GCA_937881145.1 uncultured Bordetella sp. | reverse complement strand
TGGCGGCCTTCAGCTGCGGCATCGAGGCGCTGATGTTGGGCAGCTTGATGATGTTGGCTTCGGGCTGGGTGGCCAGCTGGCCCAGGTAGGCCAGGTCGTCGCAGATGCGCTGCGCTTCGGTCAGCACTTCGGGAAAGGTGGCGATGATGCGGCCGGACAGGGAAATGTCGCGGGTTTCGACGACGATGCCGGCAGGCCCGGCGTAAGCCTGCACGATGGGCAGCAGCGAATACGTCGCTAGGGCGGGCGCTTCGTCGGTAAGGGTGTAGATGATCTTCGACGTGGTAGACATTCGGTCAGCCTTGGTTCGGGGTCTTTTGTAGAGAGAAAGACAGAGCAATCCGGCCGCCTGTAGGCACGGCGGTCCGAGGCAGCCCGGCCCTTGCTTGCGAAGGGAGGCCTGCGGGTCTCAGAGTCTAGCACCGTCTCAGTGGGCCAGGGGCGGCATGCCGCCCGAAAGGCGCTGGTAGCACTGGTAGTAGCAGACGGCAGCGGTACGGCAGTGCGAGGTCATGCGCTCGCGCACCAGGTCGGCATTGCCCGACAAGTAGGCCTCGTACAGGCCCCGCATGCCGTCCAGGATGATGCCGCGGACGGTCTCGTCCTGCATGGTCATCAGGCGCACCGTCTGCGCATGGTCGATGAAGCGGGAAATGGCGTCGGCCATGGCCCGGTTGGGAACGTTGTCGATCCAGGCGGCCCGGTAATCGGCGTTCAGACGCATAAAGGTTTCCCAGTCGCCGCGGTCCGAGGCTTCCTGCGCCGCGTCCAGCGCGCTCTTCATCCGGGCCAGAAAAGCCGGGCCGACGTTGGCCGTGGCCAGTGCCGCGGCGTGCGGTTCGAGCAGGATGCGGATCTCGAAAATGTCGTTGATCTGCTGCAGCGAGTGGCGCCGCAGGATGAAGCCGCGCGCGGTGCCTTCCAGCATGCCCTCGTTCTTGAGTTGCATCAGGGCCTCGCGCACCGGCATGCGCGAGACGTGCAGTTCCCGCGCGATGTCGTGGTCGACCAGGCGGTCGCTGCTGCCGACCAGCCCCATCTGGATGCGCTCGCGCAGCATCTGATAGACGCGTTCGCGCAGATTGGGCTTTTTACCGGGCTTGGCGGGGGACTGCATGGCGCTCCTCTTGTGCGGTTCGGCGGCTCGGTACAAGACCGGGGGTCGGCGCATCCTAGACTAACGATCCCCTTAATGAGAAGGGCAGGTAATCAGGGTTTTCACTTAAACAATATATTCTTCTTGATAAAAACAACCACCTGTTTTTAAATAAATAAATTAACTTTAAACCTAAACTAATTGGCGAATTTCGCCTTGCAGTATATGGTTTGAGACGCTGCTGCTCCCTTTGTCCCGATCTCGTGTTTTGGAGGTGCACATGAGTACCCGTTCGCTGTCCGCGCTTGCCCGTCGAGCGCTCGCTTCCTGTGTGATGGCGCTGGGCTGCGCAGCCATCGCCCCGGCCGCTCACGCCGCCGGCAACGAGCTGACCATCGCCTATCCGGTCGACGTGCCCAGTTGGGACCCCACCGCGGGCACCTGGCCCGCCGCCCAGTCGCTCTACAAGGCCGTATTCGATTCGCCGCTGCTGATCAACGACAAGCTCGAGATCACGCCGCGCCTGATCGAGTCCTGGAAATGGCTGGACGACAAGAACACCCGCCTGGACATCGTGCTGCGCAGCGGCGTCACTTTCCAGGACGGCAGCAAGCTCACCACCGACGACTTCAAATACACCTTCTTCGACCGGCCCCAGACCGACAAGAAGCTGGTGATCAACAGCACCTTCACCAACAAGCTGTCGAACATCGAGATCAAGTCGCCCACCGAAGCGGTGATGGATTTCAAGAATCCCAACCCCACGGCCCCGGCCTGGCTGGCCTTCATGACGGCCTACATCCTGCCCAAGGCGTATATCGAAAAGGTCGGCACGGACCAGTTCCTGGCGCACCCGATCGGCGCAGGCCCCTACAAGCTGGTGAGCTATGAGCGCGGCTCGCGCGCCGTGCTCGAAGCCTACGACGGCTACTGGGGCCCCAAGCCCGCCATCAAGCGCGTGGTCTTCAACTTCGCGCCCGACACGTCGGCCCGCGTGGCGATGCTGGAATCGGGCCGCGCCGACGTGGCCGCGCAGATCCCCGTGCGCGACGCCGAGCGCCTGAAGAAAGACAGCAAGCTCGTGTCCAAGATCTACCCGTACACGCAGATCTTCATCGTGCAGCTGCCCAGCTACGTGCCTGCCCTGCAGAACGTGCACGTGCGCCGCGCCATGCAGTTGGCCATCAACAAGCAGGCCCTGTCGCGCGCCTTCTTCGCCAACACGGCCAAGCCGATCTCGGTGCTGGCCCTTCCCGGCACGCCGGCCTACGTCGACGACGTCGACGTGAAGTACGACCCCAAGGCCGCCGAGGCCGAGCTGGCCCAGGCCGGCTACAGCCCCGGCAAGCCGCTGGAGATTCCCTTCATGTCGGCCAACGGCTCGACGCCGGGCGACTACGACATGGCCCGCGCCCTCGTGCAGATGTGGTCCAGGATCGGCATCAAGGCCGACCTGCAGGAAGTGACCCTGGCCAAGTACATGGAACTGAGCCATTCGTCCAAGCTGACCGGCCCCATGCTCTACAGCTGGGACAACGCCACGGCCGACCCGGAAATCTTCGCCGGCTACATCCTGAACCCCAACCTGCCGTTCTCGGCCTGGAAGCAGCCTGAGCTTGCCGACACCTTCAAGCAGCTCTCGGCATTGCCGCAAGCCCAGCGCATCGCCGGCTACCAGGCGATCGAGAAAAAGGCCACCGACGATGCCTGGTGCATCCCGCTGATCCAGAGCGTGACGACCATCGCCTACAAGAAGACACTGAATCTGACCACTTACCAGACCGGCTACATCATGCCGCAAGAGTACAGCTGGAAGAAGTAGCCATGCTTGCCGTCCTGGCCCGTCAGGTGCTCGCGCGCGCGCTCATCGCGATACCGATGATCTTCGCGCTGTCGGTGGTGGTCTTCGTGGTGCTGCGCATGCTGCCGGCCGATCCGCTGGCCATGATGCTGCCGCCCACCGCCACGCCGACCGAGATCGAATCGCTGCGCGCGGCCCTGGGGCTGGACCGGTCCTTGCCGGTGCAATACGGCATCTGGCTGAGCCACGCCCTGCACGGTGACCTGGGACGCTCCATCACGTCGGGCGAGACGGTGACCCACCTGATCGCCACCACCCTGCCTGCCACGGTCGAGCTGTCGGTCGTGGCGCTGGTGTTCTCGCTCATCATCAGCATCCCCGGCGGCCTGCTGCTCTATGCGCTGAACAAGCGGCGCGGCGAGCTGCTGGCCGACAGCTTCGTGGTGCTGCTGATTTCGGTGCCGTCTTTTCTGTGGGGCATCTTCCTGATGCTGCTCCTGGGCGTGATGTGGCCGATCCTGCCCTTCTCGGACCGCTTCGGCGCCGACATCGCACCGCCCAAGACCACCGGCTTCGCGCTGATCGACTTTCTCTTGCGCGGCGATTTCCATGCCTGGGGCAATGCCTTCTCGCACCTGCTGCTGCCGGCGCTGGCGTTGGCGCTGGGCTTTGCCCCGCTCATCATCCGCGTGCTGCGCGCCAGCCTGCTGGAAGCGGCCGGCGAGCAGTACGCCATGGTGGCGCGGCTGCGCGGCCAGTCCGATACGCGCATCGTGCTGCGGCACATGTTCAAGAACGCGGCGCTGCCCACGCTCACGCTCATCGGCGTGCAGTTCGGCTTTTTGTTCGGCGGCACACTGCTCATCGAGATGATCTTTTCCTTTCCCGGCCTGGGCAACCTGATGGTGCAAGCCGTGCGCAACCACGATCTGCCGCTGATCCAGGGCATCGCCCTGGTGTTCTGCGTCATCATCCTGGTCATCAATACTTGTGTCGACTGCCTGTACACGGTGGTCAATCCGCGCCTGAGGGACGCCTGATGTCTACCCTGGCAATCCACGCAAGCGGCCAGTGGCGCCAGACCGCGCGCGCGCTGTTGCGTTCTCCCAAGACCGTGGCGGGCGGCGTCATCGTGCTGGCGCTGGTGCTGGTGGCGATTTTCGCGCCCTGGATCGCGCCGAACGATCCGCTCTCGCAAGACCTGCTCTCGCCCTTGCTGCCGCCGGCCTGGATGGCCGACGGCATGGCGCAATATCCGCTGGGCACCGACAGCCTGGGCCGCTGCATTCTCTCGCGCCTGATCTTCGGCTCGCGCGTGGCGCTGTGGGTGGGCCTGTGCTCGGCCGTGGGCACCATGCTGCTGGGCTGCGCGCTGGCCCTGCTGGCTTCGTATTTCGGCGGCAAGGTCGATCGCGCCATCGGCTACCTGGTCGACCTGTGGATGTCGTTCCCGCCGGTCGTGCTGTCGCTGATCCTGATGGTGGGCCTGGGACCCGGCGTGGGCAATGTGATCCTGTCGGTGATCGTGGTCGACTGGACGCGTTTCTGTCGCGTCGTGCGCTCGGAAGCCCTGGTGATCCGCCGCCGCGATTACGTGATCGCGGCCCGTCTGATGGGCTTCTCGCACTTGCGCATCATGCTGCGCGAAATGTTGCCCGGCCTGGTGCCGCTCATCATCACGCTCTTCAGCCTGGAGATGGGCGTGGCCATCGTGGTCGAGGCTATCCTGAGCTTTGTCGGCCTGTCGGTACCGGCCAACACGGTGGCCTGGGGCGTGATGATCGCCGACGCGCGCGGGGTCATGCAGGAAAACATCTGGAACCTGATCCCGCCGGTGCTGGGCATCGTAATCACGGTGCTGGGGTTCAACTTGCTGTCCGACGGCCTGCGCCAGGCGCTGGACCCGCGCGCCGACAGTTCCCGGGTGTAAACGATGGCCGCCGTCGAATTTCATGAACTGACGCTGTCGCTGAACGTGGCGGGCAAGCGCGCCGACGTGCTGCGCGGCATCGATCTGAGCGTCGAGCCCGGCGCCATGCTGGGCCTGGTGGGCGAATCGGGCGCGGGCAAGAGCATGGTCGGGCGCGTGATCGCCGGCGAGATCCCGCCCGGCTTTGCCGTGACCCAGGGCGCCGTGCGCTTCGAAGGCCTGGACTTGCTGACGCTGCCGCGCAAGCAGCATCGCGCCCTGCTGGGCCGGCGCATCGCTTTCATTCCGCAAGAGCCGCTGTCGGGCCTGAACCCGGTGCTCACCGTGCGCCAGCAACTGTTCGAGCACCTGGAGCACGTGGGCGAACCCAGGACGCAATGGCGGCAGACGGCGCTGGACCGCCTGGCCGAGGTGGGCCTGCCCAACGGCGAAGCCATCCTGGCGCGCTACCCGCATCAATTGTCGGGCGGGCAGTGCCAGCGCATTCTCATCGCCATGGCCTTCTGCGGCGAACCCGCGCTGATCGTGGCCGACGAACCCACCACCGCGCTGGACGTGATGACGCAGGCGCAGATCATGCGCGTGCTGCGCGAGCAGCAGCGGCGCCACGGCACGGCCGTCATCCTGATAACGCACGACCTGCGCCTGGCCGCGCACGTGTGCGACAACGTGGCCGTGCTGTATGCCGGCGAAGTGGTCGAGTACGGTTCGGCCGCGCAGGTGCTCGATGCCCCCGTCCATCCCTACACGCTCACCCTCAAGAACGCGGCGCCGGCACTGCACGGCGAACGCGTGGCGCTGCCGTCGCTGTCGGACTTCATGCCGGCCGTCAGCGACTTCCCCGATATCCAGGGCTGCCGCTACTACTCGCGCTGCGCGGCGCGCCAACCCGAATGCGCACACCGCCCGCCGGCCCTGCTGCCGCGCGACGAAGGTCGCCGGGCGCGTTGCCTGGAAATCATTCCCGCGTCCGATTGCGGCGCGGCCCGGGCCGCGCCAGCCCTGCCGGCCGGAGAACGCCACGCCAGGCCGCTGGTCGAAATGCGCAACGTGTCGCTCAGCTATCCGGGCCGCTCCAGCCTTTGGAAAAAGGCCGACCCCATACAAGTCGTGCAGCCGGTGTCCTTCACCGTGGCGCCGGGAGAGTTCCTCGGCATCGTGGGCGAGAGCGGCAGCGGCAAGACGTCCATGGCGCGCCTGCTGATGGGCCTGGCGCCGCCCACGGGCGGCAGCATCCTGATCGACGGCCAGGACCGCCACGCCGCCGATGCCGGGCAGGCGCGCGCATTGCGCAAGACCGTGCAGATGGTGTTCCAGAACCCCGATTCGGCGCTCAACCCGCGCCGCCGCGTCGCCGATCTGGTCACGCAGATACTCGAAGCCGACGGCGCCGGCTCCGAACAGGCCGCCGACCGCATGGCCGCCGCGCAGCGCCTGATGCAGGCCGTGGGCCTGTCGCCCGGCGCGCTCGGGCGCCTGCCTTCGCAGCTGTCGGGCGGACAGAAGCAGCGCGTCAACATTGCCCGCGCCCTGTGCCTGACGCCGCGCATGCTGGTGGCCGACGAGATCGTCTCCGGCCTGGACGTCTCGGTGCAAGCGCTCATCCTGAACATGCTGCTGCGCCTGAACCGCGAGCTGGGCATCGGCCTGGTCTTCATTTCGCACGACCTGGCCGTGGTGCGCTACCTGTGCAACCGCGTCATGGTCATGCACCGCGGCGTGGTGGTCGAGGCAGGCGAGACCGAGCAGGTCTTCAAATCGCCGCAGCACGAATACACCCGCGCCCTGATCGCGGCGGTGCCGCCGGAATCGGGCGACGCCGTGTGGCCGCCCGTTCTGCCGGCCGCCGCGGCCTGACACGCTTCACGAGGGTCATCATGTCTCAGTCTCCGCATATGCCGCCGGACGCCGGTGACGAATCGGTGGCCGGCCTGGTTCAAGCCGACCGCGTCCATCGCGACATTTACATCAGCGAACGGGTCTACCGGCTCGAACAGGAAAGGCTGTGGAAGCGTGCCTGGATCTTCCTGGGCCACGCCAGCCTGGTGCCCAGGACGGGCGACTACTACACGACCGAGATCGCCGGCCAGTCGCTCGTCATGCTGCGCCAGGCCGACGGCGCGGTGGCCGTGCGCTTGAACCGCTGCGCGCACAAGGGCAGCCAGCTGCTGCATGAACGCCAGGGCAATGCGGGCAAGTTCCTGCGCTGCCCCTATCACGCGTGGACCTACAAGCTCGACGGCAAGCTGATGTCGGTGCCGCTCAAGAACGACTACGAAGGCACCGGCCTGGCCGACAGCCCTTCGGCCCAGGGCCTGGCCGAACCGGGCGGTATGCGCGATTACAAGGGCTTCGTGTTCGTGCGCCTGGGCAAGACGGGGCCGGACTTCGACAGCTATTTCGATCCCGCCGTGCTGGCCACGCTGGACAATATGGTGGCGCGCTCGCCAGTGGGCGAGCTGGAAGTGGTGGGCGCCCCGCTGCGCAACGTGATGCGATGCAATTGGAAGATGTACCTCGAGAACATCAACGACACGGTGCATCCCATTTCCACGCACGAATCGGCGGCCACCGCGGCCGGCAATATCGGCAAGTCGCTGCCCGCGGGCGACGCCGGAACCTCGCTCGCCATGGAGCAACTGCTGACCTTCGGCGCGGGCTACAGCTTCTATTCCGACATGGGCGCGCGGATCCTGCCCAAT
>CALGFL010000221.1 GCA_937881145.1 uncultured Bordetella sp. | reverse complement strand
GATCCTGGTCCAACGCTCTGCGGCCTTTGTCCGACACCTGCGCCCGCGCTTTTCGAACGTGCCGGTGATGCATGCCGACGCCGCTCGCCTGGCGCACAGTTTGCCGCTGGATCTGCGCGTGGACGCCATCGTGTCCTGCCTGCCCTTGCTCTCGCTGCCGCGCCGGGAGGCCGAGGCGATCGTCGGTCAATGGCGGTATGTCTTGCGGCCGGGAGGCGTCGTCGTCCAGTTTTCATACGACATCCGGCCCAACCGGGGCGTGCTGCATGCCGGCAGCGATTTTTCCATGTTGTCGAGCCGAATCGTCTGGGCGAACCTGCCGCCGGCCCGGGTCGTGACGATGCAGCTGCAAGCTCAGCGCAGCACGTAATCGCTGGTTTTCAACGACGGCGGCAGGGGCTGCACGCCCAGTCCGTCGAGCAGGTCGATCTCGATGGTGCGCACGATGGCTCGCAGGGGCAGGCTGTTGTCGGACAGGCCGAAGGGCTCCTGCAATTCATCGCCCAGCGCGTCCAGGCCGAAGAAGGTGTAGGCCACGATGATCACGACCAAGGGCGTGAAGGGACCCAGCACGTCCACCAGCCCGAAGGGCAGCAGCAGGCAGAACAGCCAGGCCGTGCGGTGCAGCAGCAGGGAATAGGCGAAGGGCGCGGGCGTGTTGTGGATGCGTTCGCACGCGGCCTGCACGGCCGCGCAATCCGCCACGCGCTGCAGCAGGCCTTGATAGACGATGTCGCTCAGGACGCCGCGCCGCAGGGCGTCGGCCAGGTCCATGTTGAGGGCGAGCAGCAGCGTATCCGACGCATCGGCCCGCTGGCCCAGCGCATGGCCTTCGTCCGCGTCGACCCAGGGGCGGGCTGCCGCGGCTTCGTCTTCGCCGCGCAGCCGGGCCAGCAGCGCGTGCGCGAAGCCGATGGAGCGGCGTACCAACCTTGCCTGCAGGGCCGGTTCGGCCGCCGCCAGCATCACCTGCGATTCGCGCGCCAGGTTGCGCAGCAGATAGAGCAGCTCGCCCCATTGCTTGCGCGCCTCCCACCAGCGGTCATAGCAGATGTTGTTGCGAAAGCCCAGGAACACCGAGAGCGCCAGGCCGAACAGCGAGAACGGCACCGCGTTCAAATGGGTGCCCGCGAACCAGCCGTGCTGGTGCAGCCAGGCCACCGCGCAGGACAGCAGCAGGATAAGGATCAGCCGGCCTGCGATCAGCGGCAAGATCGAACCGCGCATGATGTAGAACAGGCCCAGGATGCCGGGATGAGGACGAACGATCATGGCGGGTGCGTGGATGGGACGAGACGGTTGGACTATCGGCGCGGCGCGGCGCCGGCGCCTTGCCGGGCTGCCTTGTGGATGCGCACCGGGATCGACTTGTAGGACGGCGTGCCGCATGCCTTGTCGATGTAGTCCAGCGGCACCAGCACATTGGCCTCGGGGTAGTAGGCCGCCACCGAGCCGCGGGCAATCTGGTATTCGATCGCGGTGATGTTATCCAGCCGCAGATTGCGCGTCGAAGAGACCGTTTCGATGTCGACCAGGTCGCCGTGCTCCAGCCCATGCGCGGCCAGGTCTTGCGGATGCATGAACAGGACGTCTCGGCGGCCGAACACGCCCCGGTAGCGGTCGTCCAGGCCATAGATGGAGGTGTTGAATTGGTCGTGGCTGCGGATGGTCACCAGCCGCAGCACGTCGTCGGGCCAGGGCTCATAGCGCTCGCGCACGCCCGGAAACACCGAGAACATGGCCTTGCCCGACGGCGTGTTCCATTTGCGCTCGGTTGCAGGGAGCGGCATGCGAAAGCCCCCGGGCACGCGGATACGCTGGTTGTAGTCGTCGAAGCCCGGAATCGTGAGTTCGATGAGGTCGCGGATGCGGTCGTAGTCGTCCACCAGCCCCGGCCAGTCCGTCGTGCTGTCGACCAGCGTCGCGCGGGCCATGCCGGCCACGATGGCGACTTCCGAGCGCAGGTGTGCCGAGGCCGGTTTGAGCCGGCCGGCCGAAGCATGGACCATGGACATCGAATCTTCCACCGTGATCGATTGCGGCCCGTTCGCCTGGACGTCGATCTCGGTGCGCCCCAGTACCGGCAGCAGGAAGGTCTCGCGGCCGACCAGCAGGTGCGAGCGGTTCAGCTTGGTGCCCAGGTGCACGCTCAGATGCAGGTTTTTCATTGCCGCGAAGCACAGCGCGGGGTCGGGCAGGGCCACGGCGAAGTTGCCGCCCAGGCAGATCAAGGCCTTGGATTTTCCTTCGACCATGGCCTGCATGGCGTTGACCGCGTCATGGCCGTGGCCTTGAGGCGGCGTGAAGCCGAAGACTTGCTCCAGGCGCTTCAGGAAATCTTCGGAGGGCTTCTCGGTAATGCCGACCGTGCGGTTGCCCTGCACGTTGGAGTGGCCCCGCAGCGGGCAGATGCCGGCGCCGGGCCTGCCGAAGTTGCCCCGCATGAGCAGCAGGTCGACGATCAGCCTCACGTTGGCGGTGCCGGTGTTGTGCTGGGTGATGCCCATGCCGTAGGTGACGATGGCTGCCTTGGACTTGGCATAGACCTGGGCCACGTGTTCCAGATCGACGCGCGCCAGGCCGCTTTCTTTCTCGATGTCGGCCCAGCCGGTCGAGTCCAGATCGGCGGCCAGTGCCTCGAAGCCCTGCGTGTGCTCGGCGATGAAGTCCCGATCCAGGACATTGCCGCGTTCGGCCTCGAGCTCCATCAGCGCTTTCATGATGCCCTTGAGCGCGGCCGCGTCGCCGCCGGCTCGGACCTGGTAGTAAGTCGAGGCGATGTTGGTCGAGCTGTAGGTCGCCATCTCCACGACGTTCTGGGGATCGGCAAAGCGTTCGAGCGCCCGCTCTCGCATGGGGTTGAGCACGACGATCGGAACCTTGCGGCGCGCGATTTCATGCAGCGTGCCCATCATGCGTGGGTGATTGGTGCCCGGGTTGTGGCCGATCGAAAGAACGAAATCGGTTTGATCGAAGTCTTCCAGCGAAACCGTGCCCTTGCCGATGCCGATCGATTGCGGCAGGCCGACGCTGGTCGCTTCGTGGCACATATTGGAGCAGTCGGGAAAGTTGTTGGTCCCGAATTCGCGCGCGAAAAGCTGGAACAGATAAGCCGCTTCGTTGGAAGCGCGTCCGGAGGTATAGAACTCGACCTCGTCCGGCGATGCGAAGGCGCCCAGCGCCGCGCCGATGCGCGCGAAGGCCGCCTCCCATTCGATGGGGACGAATTTGTCGGTGGCCGCGTCGTAGACCATCGGATGGGTCAGGCGGCCGAAATCCTCCAGCTCGTAATCCGACAGCTCCAGCAGCGAGGACACCGTGTGCTGCGCTAAGAATTCGGGCGTCACGCGCTTGCTCGTTGCTTCCCATGTGACGGCCTTGGCGCCGTTCTCGCAGAACTGGAAGGTCGAGCTGTGCTCCTTGTCGGGCCAGGCGCAGCCCGGACAGTCGAAGCCCGCGGGCTGATTGGTGCGCAGGAGCACGACGGGCGCTTCGGTGAGCTCCATCTGCTGCCGCACGGCCTGGGCGGTGGCCTTCAAGGCTCCCCAGCCGCCCGCCGGGCCGTCATAAGGGCGGATGCCGGGCACTTCGCGTCGTTGGGTCATGATGGGGTTCCTTGGGCTGTTTGCATGGGATGGGCGGCTGGGCTGTCGACGTCGGTTGCGGGCGGATGCGGGCTGAGAACGTCCATGCCGGCCGGCAAGGTCTCTACGTAAAGGGAGCGGCTGGGGAAGGCGAAACCGCAACCGGCGCCTTCGACGATGTTCTTGAAAGCGTAGATCATGGCTTCCTTGATCTTGAGCCATTCTCCCCAGCTTGTGGTGTTCGCGAAGCAATAGACCATCAAGTCGATCGAAGATTCGTTGAATTTGTCGACACGCACGAACATCGGGGCGTCGGGCGGATGCACGAAGTCGGGGCTGTCGCGGATATAGGCCTCGATGCCGTCGCGAACGCGCCGCAGCTGATCCACGGTCGTGTCGTACTCAAGGCCGATAATCCAGGAAATCCGGTAGTGGGTCATCTGCGCATAATTGACGACCGCATTGTCCGCCAGCTTGGAGTTGGGAACATAGACCGGCGCCAGGTCGAAGCGGCGCACCTTGGTCGTGCGCAAGCCTATCGTTTCCACGGTGCCTTCCACGACGCCCTCGGCCTTGATCCAGTCGCCGTTCTGGAAGCGACGCTCGGCGATGATGAAGACCCCCGCGATCAGATTCTTGAACAGGTCCTGCGCGCCGAGAGCGACCGCCGCGCCGAACAGGCCCAGCCCCGCCAGGATGGGGCCCACCCGGATGCCCCAGATTTCCAGAATGGCGGCGCCGCCGACAAGGACGACGAGTATCCTGCTTGCCCGCACCGTCCAGCCGATCATGGCGCGGCTAAAGCGCGCGGATCGTTCGTCAAGGGCATTGAACAGGGGGGCGATACTGCTGAACAAGGCCCAGAAGACGACGAAGGCGACGAGCGAGCGGTTCACGTCGGCAAAGAGCGCCTTGCCTTGCGCGCCGGTGGCGAAGAACCTGGAAATGAAGAACACGGCGATGACGATGGGAACGGAGCGCACGGGCGCATCCAGCGCTTCGATCACCGCATTGCTCCGAGCAGTGCCGGCATGGCCGAGTCGGATGTGGACATACCGCCGGACGAGCTTGCTGAACAGGCGGCGCACCAGCGCGGCAGCCAGCAGGACAAGCAGCGCGATGGCGATCCGGCCGACGGCAATGCCCATGAAGCCGAGATTCCATGTCTCGGCCGCCAGCATGCGGATGTGGTCTAGCGGTTCGAGCATGTATTCAAAAAGTGGAGGCAAGCCGGCGCCGGTCCATGGGTGTTCAGCCTGCCGGACGCGACTCGGTAAGGGGGGCGGCAAGAGCGACCGCGGCTTCGGCGGTCAGCGATCGGAAGGTGAAGCTTTCCTGCAAATACAGCTCGACTGCAGTCGAGGAGTGGCTCAGATAGCCGATGGCGAGGTCCAGTCCGATGTCGAGCTCGAAGTCGCCGCCGCGCGCCGTCAGCACCAGGCCGCCGGTGATGGCGGGCGCCCAGACGATTTCTTCGTCGACCAGGCGCTGGATGTGTTCCAGGACGGGATAGCCTTCGTCGTTGCCGCCGCTGATGGCGGCGTAGGCATCGGCTCCCAGCACGAGCTTGTACGGTCCGTTGACGCCCGCATGGCGCAATTGGTTGACCGCTAGCGCGATCGCGCCCGGATAACCGCTTGCATTGGCCGGCAGCGCCAGGGGCGGGTTGCTGGCGCCCGGGCGGATGCCGCCGATTCCGGCGGCGGCGTAGCCGTCGAACACCGCGCGGTCTTCCGCATAGGCCATCTTGCGCGCGGCTTCCTTCAAGGGCGACCAGTCGGAATCCCCGGCGCCGCGCTCCACGTCGTCGATCGCCTGTCGCGAGAGTGTGAACGGGACACGCAACTCCACCAAAGGGTTCGCGACGCGCCGCGCTGCAAGGACGCCGTCGCCAGGGGGCGCGATCTTCTCGATATGGCCGGTTCCGACCGCCGAGAATTGCACGCCCTTGGGTTCGGGTACATCCACCACGCGGCGCGCCGCCAGATAACGCCTGAGGGTGCGGGTGGCTTCGTCTTCGATCTGGTCCCATGCCGCTTCGGAGATGGGGGCGAGTTCGCGGTGCAGGTTATTCATGAGAGGTTTGCTCCTTCAATGATCCGATATGCAATGAACCGTCCGGCGCGCGGCTCGGCCCGGTCCCGGCGTCATGGGCGCTCGACGGGGATGCCGTGCCGGAGACGGCCTGCGGCGCCACGTCGTCGAGAAATGTCGTGGTTGGCACGAAGAACAGCGACCCGGTGACGGCCCGGCTGACGTCCAGCAGCCGGTCGTAGTTGCCGGGCGGGTTGCCGACGAACATGTTTTCCAGCATGCGTTCGATGCGCGCGGGCGACCGCGCATAGCCGATGAAGTAGGTGCCGAACTCGCCCTTGGCGGGATCGCCGAACGGCATGTTGTCGCGCAGGATTTCCAGCGACTCGCCGCCTTCTTCGATGCTGGTGAGCACATTGTGCGCGTAGCTGGGTTTTTCGGCGTCGGCCAGTTCGATGTCCGAAAGCTTCTTGCGGCCGATTATCTTCTCTTGCTGCTCGACCGGGATCGCGTTCCATTTGCCCATGTCGTGCAGGTATTTCTGCACGATGACGTAGCTGCCGCCGGCGAAGGCCGCATCTTCATCGCCGATCAGGGTGGCGTCGACGGCCGCCTGGGCGACGGGGTTCTCGGTGCCGTCGACAAAGCCCAGCAGGTCGCGGTTGTCGAAATACTTGAAGCCCTGCACCGTGTCGGCCGCGGCCGCGGCATCGCCCAGGCGCCTCAAGATCTCGGTCGCGAGTTCGAAGCACAGGTCCATGCTTGCCGCGCGGATATGAAACAGCAGATCGCCCGGGGTGCCAGGAGCGTGATGGACGCCCTGGATTTCGCGAAAGGGATGCAGTTCCTTCGGCCTGGGCGAACCGAAGAGGCGATCCCATGCGACGGATCCGATCCCCACGATGCACGATAGCTGGCCGTGCGATGCGCGAAAGCCGACGCCGCGCACGAGCGACGAAAGATCGCCGCATAGACCGCGCACGGCGTTCTGCGCGGCGGCTCCCGCATCGAGCGTCACCACCAGGAAGATGGCGGCGCTGGTCAGTCTGGCATCGACGGCCTGGGATGTGATGGAAGGCACTCTGATTCCTCGAAAAGGGGCTCTGCCGCTTTCAGGGACAGGATGCAGCAGTGGCCTGATTTGGTCTAATCGTTTGCGTGAAACTCTTGATAATTTAAAGTTATCAAACCTTTTTGGCCAATAAACGGTTCAGTATCTCTTCCAGATCCATCTGGCCCGCAATCTGCCAGGCGGCCTGGGACAAGACCGGCTGCGTCTCGCGGCGCAGCCGCACCAGACAGACGTCCTCGGCATGCTCCGGGAGGATCGGGTGGGCGATCAGGCCGGCCCCCTCGTATTGGGTCGGCAGCGCGCTCAAGGGCATGATGCTGAACGCGCGCCCGCTCAGGCATTCGACAAGCAGCACACGCAGGTCGTTGGTCTGCAGCACCACGCGCGGCGTTGCCTCGAGCGTCTTGAAAATTCCGTCCAGGGTCTGGCGGTTCTGCATGTCCCGGCTGAGCAGGCACAGCGGCAGCTCGGCGACGTCGCCCCAGTCCAGCTGATGCGGCAAGGCGGCTTGCTCGCTGGCGATCAGGACGTAGCGTTCCGAAAACAAGGGCAGCACGTCATAGTCGTCGTTGCCGGCGACGGACCGGTCGTAGAGCATGCCGAATTGGATCTCCTGCGACTTCAGGCGCTGGAGTATCTCGGGCGTGCTCAAGGACGTGACCTCCAGCGTCAGCTGGGGCAGGATTTCGCGGTATTCCCCGCTGAGCAGCGTGGCGGCATGGTTCGCGGTGGGAATCACGCCGATGGCCAGGTGACCGCGCGGCACGCTGCGCACCAGGTCGGCTTCCTGCTGCAGGCCTTCCAGCGAGGCGAGCACCTGGCGCACCCACTGGATGACCCGTTCGCCTTCGGGCGTGATGCCTTCGAAGGTACGGTTGCGCTTGACGATGGTAATGCCGAGTTCGCGTTCCAGTTCGCGTATTCCGTTGGACAAGGCGGGCTGGGAGACATGGCAGCTTTGCGCCGCTCGCCTGAAATGCCGGTGCTTGTCCAGTGCGATGAGATAGTTGAACTGGCGGATGAACATTCGATATTCCTCATGGCAACGGTCAGGGCGTCGCACATCGAGCCAGCCTTATCAGGCTATTCGCAAATAATATTGACGTTCAGGTTTGCCGTGCCGGTTTGGACAATCGCCTGCGCCGGGCTTGGATCAAGCTCGGTACGCAGTGCAATATGACTAGGGTGAATAAATAAACCCTGCTACTTTCGCTTGGGCTTGGACGAGGTGGTGGTCTTGGGCACTATCGCGCCGGGCACTACCGGAATGGGGGAGGACAGGGGTGATTTCTTGGGTTTTTTGGGCTCTTTATTACTGCGAACCTGACCTTTTGCCATGATGAGACTCCTTGAATGACCAATATGTGCGCAAATGACGGTTCAGCATACCGTGTTCCCCGCCATGCGCCCTCTTTCTTTGGTTACGGCTCGAATCTCTTCGCGCTGGCGTCAAAATTTGATGCCGTATTGGTACGGTGGTGTACTGCATTTGCGCTCGCCTTGCGGTATTTTGATTTTTCGGTCCGTTATTCTCCAGGACTTCGGGGACGCATCTTGGCCGGCTGTGTATGCGGCCAGGGCGCGTCCGAATCGCATGCGATGACATTATGAGGCGCTTGGCGGACGGGAGGCCGGAATATCAACTGCCGTATGACCACAGGGAAAAGGAGATGCTTAATGAAGATGAAAGAAACTCGATTGACTCGCGATACGAAACGGCCTTCGAAGAACGGGATGTACGCCAAAGCGTTGGCCCGCTGGGATGCCGAAGGCGGCGCGGGCACCGGGAAGCCGGACTCTTTTTCCGAAAAGGATTCGAGCCGGCCCCGGCCATGTCAGGATATTGAATTGACGCAGCTGCGCACCCGGGTCATCGCTCTGGAGAATCTGGTGATTGCGCTGCTGGCGAGAGGATCCAAAAGGCAGCGGCGGGAAGTTCTCGATATGGCTGCATTCATCTCTCCCCGGCAAGGGGCCTCGCCGCATTATCTGACCATCGAAGCGGCGAATCGGATGCGTCATCTGGTCGGCCGCGGAAATCATTTTTCCGCTTCGCCGAACATCTGACTTGTATATTAATCTGGCGCCGAATGGAGGTTCCATTCTTCCCGAACATCAAGGAGTGCCCTGTGTCGAACACACATGAAGCTCGGGGCAATCATTTGCTCTCGGTTTTGCCCGAAGCAGAATGGGCGCGCATCGGCCCGCATCTGGTACAAGTGGATTTACCTCTGGGCCAGGTCATCTATGAATCCGGCGACCGGCTCGATTATGTCTATTTCCCTACCACGGCCATTATTTCCCTGCTCTATGTGATGGAAGACGGTGCATCCGCCGAAATAGCCATCGTTGGCAAAGAAGGCATGGTCGGCATCGCCCTGTTCATGGGAGGCGAAACCACGCCAAGCCGCGCGGTGGTGCAAAGCGCGGGGGCAGCCTACCGCTTGAGCGCGCACATCCTCAAAGAGGAGTTCCATCGCGCCGGTCCGATGCAGCGGCTGCTGCTGCGCTACACCCAGGCGCTCATCACGCAGATGGCGCAGACCGCCGTGTGCAACCGCCATCATTCGATCGATCAGCAACTATGCCGCTGGCTGCTGCTGAGCATGGATCGCCTGCCCACGAACAAGCTGAGGATGACCCAGGAGCTGATCGCCAACATGCTGGGCGTGCGCCGGCCCGGCGTTACCGAGGCCGCGACCAAGCTGCAGGAAGCCGGGCTGATCCGTTATAGCTACGGCAATATCGAGGTACTGGACCGACCCGGACTCGAAAAGCGCGTATGCGAGTGCTATGCCGTGGTCAAGCGCGAATCCGATCGCCTGCTGCCTGACATGCGGGCTTTGTAGGCGGTACGGTTCCATCGCGATATAGATCGGCACCGTACCGACCTTGACCGAAATGACGCGCACCCTGTTTTCCACAGGGTGTCGTCACGCTCAGCGCAGCGCGATGTATCAGCCCGGATGCGTTTAATGGGGTGCGATATGAAAAGGCATGGAATCTTGCTCTTGCAGTGGATCCTGGTCGTGGCCGCCACCGCGGCGGCGGGGGCCGCAATGGCCGCCGACCAACTGCTTCCCGCAACGCAGCGCGCGGGCCAGATCCGTTATTTGTCCGGAGGGATAGGCCTGGATCAGTCGACGGCCATGAAAAATGCCATGCACGAATATCCCCTGGTTCTCACGTTCGTCGGGTCGACGGGAAATGCAAGGCAATATTTGGCAAACGTGCCGGTAGTCATCAAGGATGGAAAGGGAAATATCGTTCTGCAGGCGTCTTCGGACGGCCCGTTCATGTTGATCTCCCTGCCCGATGGACGCTATACGGTCAGCGCCAGCTACCAGGGAGCGTCGCAACAGCATGCCATGACCGTTTCCCAGTCCCGGCATGTCCGGCAGACATTCAGTTGGCCCATGTAGATGTCGGCCTGCGCGCACTCCCTCTACCTGTTGCCTTTCGACCATCGCAACTCCTACGTGAGCGATCTGTTCCATTTCGGATTTCCGCTCGATGCCCGGCAGCGGATGCGAATTGAAGACAGCAAACAGGTTATCTACGAAGGGTTCCTGGAAGCCGTGGCGCATGCCGTGTCCGAACGGGCCGCCGGCGTGCTGGTCGATGAGGCCTTCGGCGCCGCGATTCTGCGCGACGCGCGCGACCGTGGCTATACAACGGCCGTCTCGGTCGAACGCAGCGGTTCCGACGAGTTCCAGTTCGAATACGGCGATGATTTCGCGGCGCATATCGAAACGGTCGACCCGACGTTCGCCAAAGTGCTGGTGCGCTACAACCCGGAAGGCGACGCGGCGATGAACCTGCGGCAGGCCGCGCGCTTGAGGGCGCTTTCGCAGTATTGCCACAGAACGCACCGGTTGCTGATGTTCGAGTTGCTGGTGCCCGCCACCGGCGCACAGTTGCAGGATGCGCATGGCGACCCTTCGGCTTACGATCTGGATATACGGCCCCGCTTGATGCTGGCCGCGATCGCCGCGCTGCAGGATGCCGGCGTGGAACCGGCCGTCTGGAAAATCGAGGGACTGACCCGCCGCGAGGACTGCCGCCGCACGGTGGCGGCGGCGCGCCGCGGCGGTCGTGACCATGTCGGATGCATCGTGCTGGGACGCGGAGCCAATGAGAAGAAAGTGATCGATTGGCTCGAGACCGCGGCGCAAGTCGACGGTTTTATCGGCTTTGCCGTGGGTCGAACCAGCTTTCACGATGCCGTCGCCGACTATGTGGCCGGCAAGGCAACGCGCAAACAGGCGGCGAGCCGTGTCGCGGGGCAGTACGCGAAGTGGGCTACGGTTTTCGAGGACGCGCGCAAACTGGGAACCTGACCGGGCCGGCTCACGGTTGCGGCGGGGGCGCGGCCGGTGCCGAGCCCGCGTCGGGGTTGTGCCAGCGGCCGCCGTCGCTCAGGAGCCCATCGGCCTGTTCGGGTCCCCAGGTCTGGGGCTCGTACGTGACCAGCGGCACGCTGTTTCCAAGTATCGGCATCACCGTACGCCAGGCCGCTTCGATGCAGCCATAGCGGGCGAATAGCGCCGCGTTGCCCAGGATCGCATCGTCGAGCAGGCGCTCATAGGGCGTCATTTCATCGGCGGGATGCCGATGGACGACGAGCTCGACGGCTTGGCCGGCCATGGCCTGGCCGGGAATTTTGACGCGCGCGCCTATCGAGATGAGGACATCGGGACTGATCCTGAAGCGGAAATAATTCAGGTTCTCCACCGACATCGCATCGAAGATCTCACGTGGCGGCGGCTTGAGCATGACCCGGATTTCGGTGCAGGTCGCGGCCAGTTGCTTGCCGGCGCGCAGATAGAACGGCACGCCCGCCCAGCGCCAGTTGTC
>CALGFL010000220.1 GCA_937881145.1 uncultured Bordetella sp. | reverse complement strand
TCTGCTGTTCGCTGGTGGCCGAATCGGGGTGAAACGATGGGAGTCTGTTGTTCATGCGCCGAGCCTGAAGAATTGTGGTGGCAAAGCCTTGATGGAAAATGCCACCTTATCGCGACGTAGAAAGCATCCGCTCCACATACCGCGCGATAGTGTCGATCTCGATATTGACCTTGTCGCCCGCCCCCACGTTGCGCAGCGTGGTGACCTGCTGCGTGTGCGGGATGACGTTGATGCTGATCTCGCAGCCGTTTTCGTCGTCGCGCACGCGGTTGACCGTAAGGCTGATGCCGTTGACGGTGACCGAGCCTTTGTAGGCCAGATAGCGCGCCAGCGCCTTGGGGATGCGGATGACGAGCTCGCGCGATTCGCCCACCGCGTCGAAGCTCACGACTTCGCCCAGGCCGTCCACGTGGCCCGATACCAGGTGACCGCCGATCTGGTCGCCCACGCACAGCGACTTTTCCAGGTTCACTTCGCCGGCGCGGTTCAGCCCCACGGTCCGGCGCAGGCTCTCCTGCGAGACGTCGACCTCGAACTGTCCTGAGGCGGGCAGGGATATCACCGTCATGCAGGCGCCCTGTATCGCGATCGAATCGCCCAGGCCCACATTGCCCAGGTCCAGGCCGCCCGCGTCTATCTTCAGGCGCACGCCCGCCTCTTGCCCGCCGGGCAACGGCTTGACGTCGACGATGCGGCCCACTGCCGCGACGAGACCGGTAAACATGATGGGATGTCCTTCGAACAGATAATTTGAATAAACGTATTGAAAACCGCTCAAACCCGCGCCGGCGGGGCATCCAGGCCCGACCGAAGCGCCTGCCAGCGCCGCGCCATGCGCGCGCGCAGCCGCACATCGGAACCGACGCGCAGCGTCTCGATAAATTCGAAGCGCTGCGCCGCGTCCAGGCTGTCTAGCGTGGGCAACTGCACCATGCCCTGGGCATCGCCCAGCAGCACGGGCGCCAGATAGACCAGCAGTTCATCGACGCAGTCGGCCGACAGCAGAGCACCCGACAAGCCCGCGCCGGTTTCGACGTGCACTTCGTTGACCTCGTGCTCGCCCAGCCAGCGCATCATGCCAGGCAAATCGACCCGCAAGGGATCCGCGCCAGGCATCAATATGGTCTTTACGTTCTTGCGCGCCAGGCGCTCGGCCTTGGCCGGATCGGACTTGGCTGTGAAGACCAGCACCTCGGTTCCGTCGAGCAGGCGCGCATCTTCGGGGATGACGAAGCGGCCGTCGACCACGGCCTTGCGCGGCTGGCGCGCCGTGTCGACTTCGCGCACATTGAGCCGGGGGTCGTCGGCCAGCACCGTGCCCATGCCGGTGAGCACCATGCAGCTGCGGGCGCGCCAATGATGGCCGTCGGCGCGCGCCTCGCGGCCGGTGATCCATTGCGACACGCCGTTATGCAGGGCGCTGCGGCCATCGAGCGAGGCCGCCAGCTTGAGCCAGGTCCAGGGCGTGCCGCGCCGCATGCGCGCCACGAAACCCGGGTTGAGCGCCAGGGCTTCGTCCAGGCACAGGCCCGTTTCGACCGCGATGCCGGCGGCGCGCAGCTTGGCCAGGCCGCTGCCGTTGACCCGGGGATTGGGATCGCCCATGGCGACCACCACGCGGGCCGGTTTGGCGGCCAGGAGCGCGTCCACGCAGGGCGGCGTGCGGCCGTGGTGGCTGCACGGCTCGAGCGTGACGTAGAAAGTGGAGCCCTCGACCGAATGGCCGCGGGCCTGGGCATCGCGCAGCGCGCCGATCTCGGCGTGCGGGCCGCCGGGCGGCTGGGTGGCGCCCTCGCCCAGCACCTGGCCGTTGCGCACGATCACGCAGCCGACGCGCGGATTGGGCGAGGTGGCATAGAGCACGCCCTGCGCCAATTCGAGGGCGCGGCGCATAGGGGCAAGATCTTGCGGCGAGGAGTCGGCCATATCGGTCGATTGTATGCCTGAGGCCTGCCAGCAGGCCCCAGGCTTCACAGCGCCAGGTAGCCCTCCACCGCCGCCAGCACCGTCTCCGTCTGCACCGACTGGGCGAAGCGGAAAGCCTCGCCGTAAAGGGTCTCGTCCGGGAACTCGGCGATGAGCGCCAGCGGTGCGGCCTCGGCATCGCTTTGGGCGACCAGGAC
Organism: uncultured Bordetella sp.; assembly: GCA_937881145.1. Classification (GTDB taxonomy): domain Bacteria; phylum Pseudomonadota; class Gammaproteobacteria; order Burkholderiales; family Burkholderiaceae_B; genus Bordetella. Next base: position 5,022 of record CALGFL010000220.1, on the reverse strand, counting down.
GGGAATGCCATGCATGATTTCGAAACCCGGCTCCAGGGCATGGGCCTGGAACACCGCGATCTGGCGCGCATTGAAGGTCGCCAGGTCGGGCATGCGCCCGGCCAGGCGGCCAGTCACATCGGCCATCAGGCGATGCGCCTTGTCGCCCCAGCCCGGATGATGCCTGAGCAGCAGGAAGAACCCCTTGGGCAGAGTCCACGACTCGAAGCCGCGTGGCAGATAGCCGGCCAAAGGACGCGTCCATTCATGCGCGGGATAGCCATGCAGATTGATGTGCAACTGCGCCCCGCTGATCGCCAAGGCCTGGCGGCGCGCGGCCGACTCGTACGCGGGCTCGCGCTCGCGGTAGGCCAGATCGTCGCCCAGGGCCGAATAGCGCGCGGCGTGCAGCATGTGCCGCGGATTGTGCTCGCGCAGGCGCGCATACATGGCATAGCCGTCCGGGTTCTCGGAACCGATCAGCGCGAAGTGCGCGCCGGGACGCGTCTTGAGCGCGTGCGCGGCGCGCAGCACGCCCACGACGCCCGAGGCCTCATTGGCATGCTGGCCGCCGGAGATCAGCACGGCCGGATCGCTGCCTTTGACATAGGCGTACAGCAAGGGGCGCCCCTGGCGCGTGCGTACCGTATGGGGCTCGCCGCCGATCTGCCCCATTTCATGGGCAATGCGAGCGGGCGTCAACGGCGCATCGATCTGTTCCAGCGGCAGGCCGCCGGCATCGGGCGCCACGTCCGTCACGGACTCGTAAGCCTCGGTCCAGACGCGCACCGAAGCGCCGCCCTGCGCGGCGCGGCGCACGTCGGGAACGATCTGGCCGGGCTGCAGGCCGCGGCTGCCCAGCGGCCGGCCCGAATGCAGCTGGAACACTTCCAGCAGGCCGAAGTAGATATCTTCGTGCAGCGCTTCGACGGTGCTCATCGCCTCGTCGCGATAGCCCAGCTCCCGTTCGATGGCGGGGATGTCGACACGGATTTCCAGGCGCTCGAAATACGGCTCGCTGCCGCCCCAGGGATGTTTGCTCACCGCATCCATCACCGCCTTATAAGCCAGCGAAAATTCCGTGTCGCGCGCCTCGTCCAGCCGCACGCCGCCGGCATCGACCGCGCGCACCCAGCCGGTGGGCGACAAGGCATCCTGGCCGGCGTAATCCTTGACCAGACGGTTGGGTGCGTAGACCCATGCGCGCTTGGCCCGGCCGCCTTCGTAGCGCAGCTCGATCGCGTAGTACAGCTCGGCGTCGCCGGCGACGAACGACAGGTCGACGCCTTCCAGCATGCCGGCCAGCGGATAGGCTTCCAGTGTGAACCGCTTGGCCAGGGCAGCCTCGTGCACCGGATAGCGGATGGACACGGCCTGCAGCCCGGTGCGATCCACTTCTTCCAGAAAATAGTGCACCAGCGGCTTGTAGGCGCTGCGCAATTTCGCGGTCACGCCGGCCTCGGCCAGGCGGCGCTCGGCATCGCGGCGCGCGGCCTCGTCTTCGAAGAGCCAGGCCTCGATCTGGGCGCCCTCGTAGGACGGGTCGGAAAACTCGCGCACCCAGGCATCCAGGGTGCGTTCGAAATTTTGTTCCAGCAACAAGCTCATTGTCATGTCCGTTTTGGTCCGGTGAAAGTCCGCCACCTGTCTCGCGCGGGGCCGCTTTTGCGAACAGAATACCAATATTGCCCTCCAGGAGACCCTCATGCTGGAACTGCGGCCAAGCTGCGAATGCTGCGACCGGAACCTGCCGCCAGACAGTCCGGACGCGCGCATCTGCTCGTTCGAATGCACTTTCTGCGAAGATTGCGTAGAAAAGGTGCTGGGCGGACGCTGCCCGAACTGCGGTGGCGAATTCGCGCCCCGCCCCCTCCGGTCCGCAAACGAACTGGCCGCCAACCCGGCTTCCACCCGCAGGGTGCACAATCCCGACTGTGCCCCTTCTTCCTTGTCTTTTTCCGTCACTCGCAGGCCATCATGAAACAAGCCGTCATCGCCATCGACATCCAGGAATCCTTCCGCCAGTTGCCCTTCTGGAGCGACGCGGACCTGCCCGCCTTCATCCAGGCCACGCAAGGCCTGCTCGATACCGCCGCCACGCGTGGCATCCCCATACTGCAGGTGTTCCACATCCACGGGCCCGAAAAGCCTGCGAGCGTCTTCAGTCGCGACTCGGGCTACGTGAAGACGCTGGCCGAGCTGAAGATGCCGCGCACGGCCGGCGTGTTCTACAAGAAGGTGCATTCGTCCTTCTACGGCCTGGACGACGAGAGCACCAGCCTGCAGACCTGGCTGCGCGAGCACGGCATCGAGGAAGTCGTCATCTGCGGCATCCGCACCGAGCAGTGCTGCGAAACCACGGCGCGCCATGCTTCGGACGACGGCTTCAAGGTGAAGTACGCCATGGACGCCACCCTGACCTTCGCGATGACCAGCCCCTCGGGCCGCGTCTACACGCCGCAGGAGATCAAGGACCACACCGAGCTGGTGCTGATGAACCGTTTCGCCAGGATCCTGCCGGCAGCACAGGCATTGGCCGACTGACCGGGCACGATACCCAGCGCGGCCTGCATCGAGCGAACGTCATGGCCATCCCGGTCTATTTCATCGTCACGCGCGACATCGTCCTGCTGGATCTGGCCGGGCCGAGCGAGGTGTTCCGCTCGGCCAATCTGTTCGCGCCGGACGCCTTCGAGCAGCACTACTGCGGCCCGGCCGCGGAACTGGAAACCGGCTTCGCCGGCCTGTACCTGAGCCGGCTCGAGCCCCTGCCCACACAGTTGCCCGCGAATGCGCTGGTGGTCTTGGCGGGCCAGGTCGGCTCGGGCCCGGATTGGCGCGATCCGCAGATCCGCGCCGTGGTGGACTGGCTCGGGCATGGGCAGCCTGCCGGCTGCACGCTCATCTCGGTCTGCGCCGGTGCGTTGTTCGCGGCCAAAGCCGGCCTGCTGCGCGGGCGCGAGTGCACCAGCCATCACACCTGCCTGGTTCAACTGGCCGAGCTCGAACCCACGGCCTGCATCCTCGACAATCGCATCTTCGTCGAGGACGGCAATCTCTACACCAGCGCGGGCATCACGGCTGGCATAGACCTGGCCCTGCACCTCGTGGCGCGCGTCTGCGGACCGCAGATCGCCAGTGCGACGGCACGGCACATGGTGGTGTACCTGCGCCGCGCCGGGCAGGATCCGGCTCTCTCGCCCTGGCTGGAAGGCCGCAACCATGTGCACCCCGCGGTGCACCGGGTGCAGGACGCCATTTTGCGCGAACCGGCGGCGCACTGGTCGGCCGCCGATCTGGCGGGCATGGCGCACACCAGCGCGCGCCATCTCAACCGCCTGTTCGCCGAACACGCGGGCTGCACGCCCATGGATTATCTCTACCGCATACGGCTGACCCTGGCGGGCGAGCTGATACGCGAAACCCGGCTGAGCCTGGAACAGGTAGCCGAGCGCGCCGGCTTCGGCTCGGCGCATCATTTGCGGCGGGTATGGCGGCGCCATGCGCCGGATACGCCAGCCGCGCTGCGCGTCGGCGCGCATTAAGGCCCGCCGCGCTATTCTTTGCGCAGTTTGCCCGGTGCGGGCGGGCCCTGCATTTCGCGGATGGCGTCGATGAATTCGCCGATGTCCTCGAAGCTCTTGTAGACCGACGCAAAGCGCACGTAGGCCACTTTGTCGAGTTTCTTCAGTTCGCCCATGACCAGTTCGCCGATGCGTTCGCTGGGCACTTCGCGCGTGCCGCTGGCCAGGAGTTTTTCTTCGATGCGCGCGACGGCGGCGTCGACTTCGGCGGTGCTGATGGCGCGCTTGCGCAGCGCCAAGGCAAGGCTGGCGCGCAGTTTGACCGCATCGTATTCGACGCGGATGCCGTTGCGCTTGACCACCGATGGCATGACGAGCTCGACGCGCTCGTAAGTGGTGAAGCGTTTGTCGCAAGCCAGGCAACGGCGCCGGCGGCGGATCGTGTCGCCTTCTTCGGAGACGCGGCTATCCACGACCTGCGTATCGCCGTTGTCGCAGAAAGGACATTTCATGCGCAAACCCTCGAAGATGGCCCGGTTATTACAGCAATTGTAATGGGGACGGGATTGCTTGGACAGCGCGGATACGAAAACGGCTGCCCGAAGGCAGCCGTTTGCAGGCGCAAGACCCGTGGTTTTAGCCGCGATAGACCGGCAGGCGCGCGGTGAGCTCGTTCACGCGGGCGCGAACGGCGGCGATGTTGGCCTCGTCGCGCGGATTGTCCAGCACGTCGGCGATGAGGTTGCCGGTGAGCTCGGCTTCGGCTTCCTTGAAGCCGCGCGTGGTCATGGCCGGGGTACCCACGCGGATGCCGCTGGTGACGAAAGGCTTTTCCGGGTCGTTGGGGATGGCGTTCTTGTTGACCGTGATGTGGGCCTGGCCCAGCACGGCTTCGGCTTCCTTGCCCGTGATGCCCTTGGCGCGCAGGTCGACCAGCATGAGGTGGCTTTCGGTCCTGCCGGAAACGATGCGCAGACCGCGCTTGACCAGCGTGTCGGCCAGCACCTTGGCATTCTTGGCCACTTGCTGGGCATAGACCTTGAACTCGGGCGAGAGGGCTTCCTGGAAAGCCACGGCCTTGGCCGCAATGACGTGCATCAGCGGGCCGCCCTGGATGCCGGGGAAGATCGCGGAGTTGACGGCCTTCTCGAACTCGGCCTTCATCATGATGACGCCGCCGCGCGGGCCGCGCAGGGACTTGTGCGTGGTGGACGTGACGAAGTCGGCGTGCGGCACGGGGTTGGGATAGACGCCGCCGGCCACCAGGCCCGCATAGTGGGCGATGTCGACCATGAACAGCGCGCCGTTATCGTGCGCGATGCGGGCCAGGCGTTCGAAGTCGATGTGCAGCGAATAAGCCGAGGCACCGGCCACGATCATCTTGGGCTTGTGCTCGAGCGTCAGGGCCTGGACCTTGTCGTAAGCGAGCACGTCGTCGGCGGACAGGCCGTACTGTAATAAGTTTTACAGCTTGCCCGACTGGTTGACCGATGCGCCGTGCGTGAGGTGACCGCCTTCG
>CALGFL010000219.1 GCA_937881145.1 uncultured Bordetella sp. | reverse complement strand
CTGATTTTACTGTCACGCCGGCGCTAGCCCGCCCGATGCCGGGATCCGCCGCCGGCCGGCTGCGCATCGTGCTCGCCGTCGTGCTCGCCCGCGGCCGCAGCGGCGGCGGCACGATAGGTTTTGGCGTCGATGGCGTGCTTGTGCATGAGCGCCCAGAAGGCCCGCCGATGCTTGTTCGCGGCCCGGGCCGCCCGCGCGACATTGCCATCGTGCCGCGCCAGGGCCTGACGCAAATAGGCGCGCTCGAATCCCGAAACGACGCGCGCCTTGGCTTGACGGAAAGGCTCATCGGCCTCGTAAGCGGCAATATCGACGCCGCAGGAGCGCTGCGACCGCGACGAAGGCGCACGAGGCACGATCGACGCGGGAAGCGGCGCGGCGCCGTAGGCCGCTGCGGGCTCTTGCAGTTGCGCGCGTCCCGGCAGATGCAAAAGCCTGGCGCGCAACTCTTCGGAACATACGGGCACGCGCACGAAGTCTTTCACGCCCAGGGCCAGCAGATCGGCCAGCGCCGCCGCCTTGACCTCGCGCACCAGCGCCAGCAGCGGCGTGCGCAGCACCGGCCGCGCGCGCGACAGCGCGATGCGGGCCCACGGCAAATTGGCCGGCTCGATGTAAAGCAGGCAGGCGTCGTAGCGCTGCAAGGCCAACGCCGACAAGGCGATCAAGCCCGTGGTATCGGGTGCGACGCCGTTCGGCACACTGGCTGGCGCGGCAGCCAGCGCCAGATCGTAGACATGCAGCTTGATCCTGCCGCCGCCATCGATGGCGCCGACGCCGGCCTGATCGGGTGCCTGCAGCACCGCGCACTCGAACATCTCGCGCATGGTTAACTCCTGAAGAAAAGATCCGGAGTCAGATTAAGCAACGAGTCAGAATTCGGCTATTCGCACTTGCCGCAGTGTGGGAAGTACGCATAGCCAGAAAATGCACAAGGCGGGCCTGAGCCCGCCTTGCAGTGGCCGCAACATGCACGGCGCAAGTCGCCCCGAGGGCGATTGGTCAGTGCGTTGAACGACCCTGGCGAAGCTTGCGCGCGGCGGCGGCTTCGGCGGCCAGCATGGCCAGCTCGGCCTCGACCACGGCGATGTCGGCCTTGTCCTTGGCGTTGCGCAAGGCCTCTTCGGCCTTTTTGCGCGCTTCCACCGCGCGGGCTTCGTCCAGGTCGTCACCGCGGATGGCGGTATCGGCCAGGACCATTACGCTGCCCGGCTGCACTTCCAGGATGCCGCCCACAACGAAGACATGCTCTTCGCTGTTGTCGGGGCGGACGATCTTGACCGTGCCGGATCGAATGCGCGAAATCAGCGGAGCGTGGCCGGGCAGTATGCCCAGCTCGCCCGATTCGCCAGGCAGCACCACGAACTTCGCCTCGCCGGCAAAGATCGCTTCCTGCGCGCTGACGACGTCCACTTGAAGGTTAGCCATGCGTATTCCTTGTCGCGATGCTTATTGCAGCTTCTTGGCCTTCTCGAAGGCCTCGTCGATGGAGCCGACCATGTAGAAGGCCTGCTCGGGCAGCGCGTCGCACTCGCCCTCGACGATCATCTTGAAGCCGCGGATGGTCTCGGCCAGCGGCACGTACTTGCCCGGCGAGCCCGTGAACACTTCGGCCACGTGGAACGGCTGGCTCAGGAAACGCTGGATCTTGCGCGCGCGCGCCACGGCCAGCTTGTCTTCGGGGGCCAGGTCGTCCATGCCCATGATCGCGATGATGTCGCGCAGTTCGCGGTAGCGCTGCAGCGTGCCCTGCACGGCGCGGGCCGTGTTGTAGTGATCCTGACCCACGACCAGCGGATCGAGCTGGCGGCTGGTGGAGTCCAACGGGTCCACCGCCGGATAGATACCCAGCGAGGCAATGTCACGGCTCAGCACCACG
>CALGFL010000218.1 GCA_937881145.1 uncultured Bordetella sp. | reverse complement strand
GCGGGAATGTGGAAAGCCGGCGCGGCCGGCCAACCGAGGTTCTGCTTGGTCAGGCGCACTTCCTCCGCGCCGAGCGGCGAACCGTGCGCCTTGTAGGTGTCCTGCTTGCTGGGTGATCCGTAACCCAGGTGCGTGCGCACCAGGATCAGGGATGGGCGTTGCGTTTCGGCGCGGGCATGGGCCAGCGCCTGCCCGATGGCCGCCAGATCGTTGCCGTCTTCGATACATTGGGTATGCCAGCCGTAAGCCTTGAAACGCTGGGCACGGTCTTCGGTAAATGCGATGCACGTACCCGCGGAAAGCGTGACCTGGTTATCGTCGTACAGGTAGACCAGCTTGCCCAACTGAAGGTGGCCAGCCAGGGAAGCCGCCTCCGACGCAACGCCTTCCATCAGGTCGCCATCGCTGACAATGCCATAGGTGTAGTGGCCGACGATGTCGTAGCCCGGGCGGTTGTAGCGCGCGGCAAGATTGGCCTGGGCTATGGCCATGCCGACGCCGTTGGCAAATCCCTGGCCAAGCGGACCGGTCGTCGTTTCCACGCCGGGCGTCAGGCCGCGTTCGGGGTGGCCCGGCGTGAGACTGCCCCACTGCCGGAAGCGTTTTATCTCGTCGAGCGGCAGGTCATAGCCTGTCAGATGCAGCAGGCTGTACAGCAGCATGGAGCCGTGCCCGGCCGATAGTACGAAGCGGTCGCGGTCGAACCAGGCGGGATTGGCCGGGTTGTGCCGGAGAAAGCGCGACCATAGCGCGTAAGCCATGGGCGCGGCGCCCAGCGGCAACCCGGGATGCCCGCTATCGGCGTGCTGCACCGCGTCGATGGAAAGAAAACGCAGCGTATCGACGCACAGTGCGTCCAGGGTCTGGGTATCCATCAGGCCGGCTACAGCGATTTGAGCCGGGTGACCTTGGTGCCCTGAAGCGAGACTCCCGCCATCAGGCCGCCGTTGGACAGTACGAAGGCATCGACATTTCCGGTCGCCGTGCTGGTGTCGATAGCGCCATTCGCGCCGATTTTCAGCACCGCCACTGACGCATCGCCGCCGGCGGACCAGCCGTCGGAATTGCGGAACTTGCTGAGCGATTCATCGGTCATGAAAAGAAAGATGATCGCGCGCGACTGCGCGCCAGCCTGCCATCCCACCGAACCGGTAACGGTGCTGTAGTACCCGTTCGTGTGGCCGTGAATGCGCAGCGCGCCTTCGCCGTATTGACCGCCGACCACAAAACCCGCATCGATGACCGAAGGAAACACCAGAACACCGCGGGCTTTCTCGACAAGCTGGCGCGAACCTTGCGCGGCAGCGTAAAGTCGCGTCAGGGTGGAGTCCACGCCGGCGTCGATCGTGTGGCGCTTGTCGGTCTGTCCTCCCTGAGTCTTGACGTCGGACATGCCGGTCATGGTGCAGCCCGTGACTGCGAAACCGAGCGCAAGAATCGACCCGGGCGTGCCCAGTATGAATTTTCGTCTTAGCACGATGTTCTCCTGATTGGATGTGAGTTCTCCGAACTTACGCGACTGCGAGCGCCGGAGCGGTACGAAAGCGTACAAAGCTAAAGCGACAGGAAGAGATGGATGCCGGGGTTCGTTCCTTTAGGCAGGTTGTTGTCTTCCCCGGTGAGTCCCTGCCGCTTGCAGCGGCGAGCCCGGCCGCGATCAGCCCTTCTTGTGAGCAGCGTGCCTTTCGTTGCGGAAAATCGGATCGGCATTGTGTTTCTGTGTGCTGGACATGCTCTCGTAAAGCGCTTCGAAGGGCGATTCGAGTTTCTTGACGCCGTCTGCATGGGCATCGATCAGTTGGCCGTAAGACCGCAGGTCGTCGAGTGAGTGCCGGCCGCGGCGGCCGGCCTGGTCAACATGGCGACCCCTAGGAGCAGGACTGCCGCCAGCGCGGTTATGGCCAATGGCCGAGCCAAAGGGTGAGTGCATTTCATCGCGAATCTCCAGGGAATTCTTCGGAGGAACCGAAGCTTTCGCAAAACGCGAACGCCGCGAGTGTTCGACCACGAGATCACTTATGTTCTTATTTTCATGCGGCATCTGTGCGATAGCGGACGCTGGCAGCGCGCCAGCCGGTCATGCGACCCACGTGACGGCCATGGCGGCCACCGTCGCAGCCATCACGAAGGTCGCGATCCAGCCGAGAATGCGCAGCACGGGCGGCAGCGTGAAGGTGCTCATGATGGCTTTGCGCATCGAGAGATGCATCATGACGGCCATGACCGGAACCGCCACCACGCCATTGAGGACAGCGCTCCAGTACAGCGCTTTCACGGGATCGATGGCCGTGAAGTTCAAGCCGACGCCGACCACGGTGGCCACGAGAATGACGGCATAAAAAGCCTTGGCTTGTCCGGGCCGGCGTGCGAGACCGACGCGCCAGGAGAGCAGTTCTCCCACGGCGTAGGCGGCCGAGCCGGCGAGTACGGGAAGCGTCAGCATGCCGGTGCCGAGTATGCCTGCCGAGAAAACGATGAACGTGAAGCGTCCGGCCACGGCCCGCAAGGCTTCGGCGGCCTGCGCCGAGGTCTGGATGTCGGTGTGGCCGTGCGCGTGCAGTGTCGTCGCGGTCGTGATGATGATGAAAAAAGCGATGATGTTCGATATCGCCATGCCGATGTAGGTGTCGATGCGGATGCGTGCGAATTCAGCGCGCGCCTGCCACGGTGCGCGAGTGAGCTCGCTTGCCCAGGGCCGCTCTTTCTCGTCTTCGACTTCCTGCTCGGCCTGCCAGAAGAAAAGATAGGGACTGATGGTCGTTCCCATGACCGCGACGATGGCGACGATATAGTCGGGCTTGAATGACAGCGGCGGCCGGATGACGGCCCAGGCGACCTGGTCCCAGGGAACCCGCACGACGAAAGCGCAAATCACATAGCTGAACAGCGACAGGCAAAGCCACTTGAGGACCGACACGTAGCGGGCATAGCGGGTGAAGATTTCCAGCGTGACCGATAGCAGCCCGAACAGACAGACATACAGCAGGGCGGGGCCGTCGATCAGCAGCTTGAGCGCGGCGCCCATTGCGCCCAGGTCGGCGCCCAGATTGATGATGTTGGCGACCAGCAATAATCCGACGATGCCGCTGGACAGCCATGCCGGGTAGTGGCGACGCAAATTGCCGGCGATGCCGTAGCCGGTTATGCGGCCGATGCGGGCGCTGATTTCCTGGATCGCCACCATCAGCGGATAGCTCAGCAGCATGGTCCAGGCAAGTCCGTAGCCGAACTTGGCGCCGATCTGCGAATAGGTGGCTATGCCGCTCGGATCGTCGTCGGAGGCGCCGGTAATCAGGCCGGGCCCCATAACCTGGAGCAGCTTGGGGCGATCCGGCTGCTTCACCGGATCCGGTATCGGCGTGTCCATGAGGCGCCGGGTCTTGCGCCAGCCTTAGCGAGCCGGGACGATGACCACGGCACCGTCGGTGCTGGTGGTGGTGCCGTTTGCGCCGTTCCTGCCTCTTGCTCCCGTCGTACCCGTTGCGCCCGTATCACCGGTGGCCCCGGTTGCGCCTGTCGCCCCGGCGGCGCCGCCGTATCCCGACTCCCCTTGCTGCCCGGTATTGCCCGTCATGCCCTGGGGACCCTGGGGGCCCGTACACGCGCCCAGTGCGAGCGTGGTTAGGGCAGTGACAATCAGCTTCGAATATTTCATGATGACTCCTTTTGTTGGTCTGCATGAATGATGAGACGCTACGGGGATGTCACGGCCTATTCGGTACGCTAGCGGGCATAGATCAAAATAAAGTCCGGATGCAGGGTCGTCCCCTGCGCGAACGGACTGGGTCAGGTGGATTTTCCTTTCGCCGCGATGAGGGTCATCAGATCGTTCCAGGACCGGATGAATGAAAGCCGGCCTTCGTCCTGGAGCTGCGCGGCGACCGCGGCGACGTCGACGCCTGCCTGCGCGAATTCGGCAAGCATGGATTCGGAGTCGCCTCCGTCCTCCCGCATCACGCCGCTTACCTCGCCCCGCTCGGCGAATTCGACCAAGGTCTTTTCCGGAATGGTATTGATCGTGTGCGGCGCGGCAAGCGCCTGGACGTAGTATCCGCCGCGCAGCTGCGGATCTTTCGTTCCCGTGCTGGCCCACAGCAGGCGCTGGGGCAGGGCGCCTTTTCTGGCCAGGTCGCGCCATGGCGGCGCAAGCAGCCGTTCTCGATAGGTTTTATAGACTTGCTTTGCGACGTTGATGCCCAGGCGGTTGCGCAGCGCGGACGGAATCTTGTCCTTGACGGCCTGGTCCCATCGGCTGACGAATATCGATGCCACGCAGTGCACTTTCGGGTCCAGGCCCGCCGCTATTCTGCGCCGGACGCCGCGTTCGTAGGCGTCGGCCGCGGCGACATAGTGCTCGCGGGAAAACAGCAGCGTGACGTTGATCGGCACGCCGGCGAAGATCAGCGCCTCGATAGCCTGGATTCCCGCTGCCGTGCCTGGGACCTTGATGAAAAGGTTGTTGCATTGAGCGCTGTCGTGAAGCTGCCTGGCTTTTTCGATGGTTCCCGCGGTGTCGTCGGCCAGCAGCGGAGAAACCTCCAGCGAAACCCAGCCGTCCACGCCGTGGCTTGCCTCATGGACGAGGCGAAATAGCGTGGCCGCGCGCGTCAGGTCTTCGATCGCCAGTTCGAAGAACAGCGCCTCGCACGGCATGCCTTGCCGGATCTTCCAGCCGATGGCCTCGTCGTAGGCGTTCGTGTTCCGTATGGCGTGATCGAAGACGGTCGGATTGGACGTCAAGCCGGTTATGCAGAGTTCGGTTCGGTAGCGATCGAGCGTGCCGCTGGTCAATAGATCGCGTGTGATGTTGTCGAGCCATAGGCTTTGGCCCAGGGCGTGAAGCCGGGTAGTCGCTTTCATGTGGGACCTCGCGAACGCAGCGATGGGAAGGATGCAAAGATCGATTCACCATGCGCGCAATTACCTCCAAAAGCAAGCTCGCCATTGGGTACGGCAACGTACAGACTCGGGCCTGGGAAATGAACACTGTGTGTTGTGTGCCTTGCTCTTTCCGGCACTGATTAAACGAGGTCGATCGCCATGAACCAGATTCCATTTTTCCTGTCTTTTGTGATTGTCCTGGCCGGTATCGCCACCGGCCAATGGATCAATTTTTATCTGGGCCTTGTCCTCATTGTCATTGGAGTCCTCGTCGGCCTGTCGGCCAAGGTAGCCAATGTATGGGAGAAGTTCGTGATCCTCAGGCTCGGCAAGCTGCAGGGCGTCAAGGGGGCCGGGTTCTTCATGATCATTCCCTTGCTCGATCGCATCGTGGCGGTCATCGACGAACGGATCCAGACCACGGCATTCAACGCGGAACAGGCATTGACCAAGGATACGGTGCCGGTCAATGTCGATGCGATCATCTTCTGGCATGTCAGCGACGCAGAGAAGGCGGCTCTGTCCATCACCGATTATCGCCAGGCCATCGACCGCGTCGCCCAGACCACCTTGCGCGAGTTGATCGGCGCTTCGATGCTATCCACGCTGCTCTCGGATCGCGTCGAGGCCGACTCGCATCTGCGCGCCGAGATAGAAGGCAAGACGGCCGCATGGGGCATCGCGGTCAGCTCCGTGGAGATCCGGGATGTCGCGATTCCGGTCGCGCTGCAGGATGCGATGTCGCGCCAGGCGCAGGCCGAGCGCGAAAAGCAGGCACGCGTCATTCTGGGGTCGGCGGAAGCGGCGATCGCCTCGAATTTCGTGGAAGCGGCGCGGGTCTACGAAAGCCAGCCCGGCGCGCTGCAGCTGCGGGCTATGAACATTATTTACGAAACGACCAAGGAGCGGGGCGCGACCATCCTCATGCCGACTTCGATGGTCGATAGTCTGAATCCGGCATTGGCGCTCGCCGTCGCCGGCCGGGACATCGTTACCGGCCGGGACGCGCTGGCCACCCCGCTCAAGACCGCAGCCTGATGATGTTCCAGTTTGTACGTGCCGCATGGAACCGGAAGAAATCGTCGCCATGGAATAGCATCGCGCCGGTACGCGATGAACTGTTCGGCGAAGAGCGGCTGATGCAGCACGCGCGCAGCCTCGCCGGCGCGCAATTCATCCTGGAGCGGCCTTCCTCCGGCCCCTCGCTGACGGCGCGGCTCAAGGACAACGCGCACCATCTCTTGCGGGCCTATGAAACGACGGTGACGGCGGCGGGAAATGGCGAGGCGATCACCCCGGCCGCGGAGTGGCTGCTCGACAACTACCATCTGGTTGAAAAGCAGGTCCGCCAGATTCGCGACGACTTGCCTGCCAGCTACTACCGGCAATTGCCCAAGCTGGGCGCCGGCTCGTTCGCCGGCTACCCGCGCGTGTTCGGCCTTGCGTGGGCGTTCATTGCGCATACCGACAGTCATTTCGACTCCGACTTGCTGTGCCGGTTCGTGCAGGCCTACCAGACCGTGCAGCCGCTGACTATCGGCGAACTTTGGGCAGTGGCGATTACGCTGCGCATCGTGCTGATCGAGAACCTTCGGCGCCTGGCCGACGAAATCACCGACGGCCGCATTGCGCGGCTGGACGCCGATGCGATGGCCGATCGCCTGCTCGGCGTGAGCGGCCACGCGCCGCAGGCCATCGAAACCCTGCTGGTGCGCTACGGCAGATCGGTTTCGCACGATACCTTTGCAGTGCAGTTGATCCAGCGGCTGCACGACCAGGACCAGGAGGCGATGCCGGCCATTGCATGGCTGCACGCACGTCTGATCGCCCAGAACACCACGGCGGACCGGATCGTGGCCGCGGTGCACCAGAATCAGAGCGCGGCCAGCCTGACGGTGCGCAACGTGATTACGAGCATGCGTCTGATTTCCGATGTGGACTGGAGCGATCTGTTCGAAAGCATGAGTCTGGTCGACGAGTGTTTGCGCGTTTCCCCGGGATTCGCCGATATGGATTTCACCACGCGCAACTTGTATCGCGGCGAAATCGAAATGCTGTCGCGCGGTTCATCGACGAGCGAGATAGACATCGCCAACCGCGCCGTCGCTGCCGCGCAGGCTGCCGCGCAAGGCACGGCGGCCGACGAGTCCGGCGCTGCGCGAGCGATGCGCCGGCATGCCGCCGATCCCGGTTATTACTTGCTGGGGGCGGGCCGGCATGCTTTCGAGACCGAGGTCGGCTATCGCCCGCCGGCGACGCTATGGCGGCACTGCTTCACGCGCCGCGCCGGTCTGGGCGGCTACATCATCCGCATCCTGTTGCTCGCGGCGCTGCTGTTGGCCGGCGTCCTGGCGCTGCTGGCCGGCTTTGTGCCCCAGCCAGGCTGGCTGGCCTTGCTGGGCCTGGCGGGATTCCTGCCCGCGCTGGACGCGGCCGTGGCGTTTGCCAATCGGGGTGTAATGCGCGACGTCAACGCGGTCGTTCTGCCGGGACTGGCGCTGCGCGATGGCGTTCCCGCCGCGCTGCGCACGGTCGTGGCCGTGCCGACTCTGCTGACCACCCAGGCTGCGCTGGCCGAACAGATCGAGCGGCTGGAGATTCATCATCTGGCCAGTGGGGCGGGCGAGATCTACTACGCATTGCTGTCGGACTGGACGGATTCCCCGACCGAGCAGGCCGATGGCGACCAATCCCTGCTGGCCGCCGCGGCCACGAGGATCGCGGAATTGAACCGGCGCTATCCGGCTACGCAGGACAGCGCGCGCTTCCTGCTGCTGCATCGGCGGCGCAGCTGGAAGAGCAAGCAAAAGCAGTGGATGGGTTGGGAGCGCAAGCGCGGCAAGCTGCACGAGTTGAATCGTCTGCTGCGCGGCGCGTCGGACACTTCGTTCGTTGCCATTGACGGACATGCGCCGACCGTGCCGCCGCAAGTGCGCTATGTAATCACGCTCGATGCGGACACTCGTTTGCCGCGCGATACGGTTCGCCGGCTGATCGGAAAGATGGCGCATCCGCTCAACCAACCGGTGTTCGATGCGGCGAGCCAGCGCGTCGTCGAAGGTTATGGCGTGCTGCAGCCTCGTGTCACGCCATCATTGCCTGTCGGCGCCGAGGGCTCGCTGTTTCAGCGCATCTTGTCGAGCCCGAGCGGGATCGATCCCTACGCCGCGGCCGTATCCGACGTGTATCAGGATCTGTTCGACGAAGGCTCGTACGTGGGCAAGGGAATCTACGACGTCGATGCCTTCGAGCTCGCCCTGGCCGGCCGGGTGCCGAACAACACGATGCTCAGCCACGACCTGTTTGAAGGAATTTTCGCGCGGGCGGGCTTGGCATCGGACATCGAAGTCGTCGAGGCATTTCCGGCCCGCTACGATGTCGCCGTGGCCCGCCAGCATCGTTGGGCGCGCGGCGACTGGCAATTGCTGCCTTGGCTCGTTGGCGCGCGCCACCAGGCCGACCGGACGCTGCAGGCCACCGGTCGTTGGAAGATTCTGGACAACTTGCGCCGCACGCTGGTGGCCCCCGCGGCCTTCGTCGCCTTATTGGTCGGCTGGACCTTGCCGTTTTCGGCGGCGCTGCTCTGGAGCGCCTATGTGGTGGCGACGATCGGATTGCCCTCGCTGCTGCCCGTGCTCGGTGCGCTCGTGCCGCGCTGGAGGCGTACGCACGTGAAAATGACGGCCAGGAGCCTGCTGCGCACCTGGCTGGCCGATTTGCGCCTGGCGTTGGCGCGGGTCGCCTTTTCGATCGTTTTCCTGGCTCAGCAGGCGTGGTCGATGTGGGACGCGATTGCGCGCACGCTGT
>CALGFL010000217.1 GCA_937881145.1 uncultured Bordetella sp. | reverse complement strand
TTCAAGGGCAGCGACATCACCGGCACGCACATGGGCAAGAACTGGACGCTGACGGATTTCGACGGCCGCCCGCGCACGCTGGCCAGTTTTGCCGGCAAAGTGGTGGTGGTGTTTTTCGGCTATACCCAGTGCCCCGACGTCTGTCCGACCTCGCTGGCCGAGCTGGCCGACGTGATGCACAAGCTCGGCCCGGACGCCGACAAGGTGCAGGTGCTCTTCATCACGGTCGACCCCGATCGCGACACGGCCGAGATACTCAAGCAGTACGCAACCGCGTTCGATTCGCGCTTTCTGGCCCTGCGCGGCACGGCCGAAGAAACCCGCAAGGCCGCGGCCGCGTTCAAGGCCTATTACGCCAAGGTGCCGGGCAAGAGCGGCGCGGCCGACGACTACACCATGGATCACACGGCGGCGTTCTATCTGTTCGACACCCAGGGCGAGGCGCGCGTGCTCGCCAAGCACGACGCCAGCGCCGGCGACCTGACGCACGACATCCGGATACTGCTCAAGCGCTGATTCAGACCAGGGACGCCTGCCAGGCTTGATAGGCGGCCAGTGCGGCGAGCGGCAGCTCTTCGGCGCCGATATCGTGCCGGTGACCGATGATCATCAGGGCATAGGGCGTGGCCAGCGCGGCCGCCTGCGGGCACAGGCGCGACTCCTCGCCCTGCGAGGGTTCGCGCTTGCGCCAGTAATTGATGGCCTCTTCGATCTGGGGCAGGGTGATGCGGTCCATGCCGCCATTGTCCCAGAAACGGGCGTAATATCGGGCGGCAGCTCAACAAGAGACGAGGAGACAATATGTCCGATTCCAGCCATACCAATCCTTTCGTGCTCCCGGGTCTGGGGCAGTCGTCCGATGCCTCCGGCAATCCGTTCCTGGCCAGCATGGAAATGATGCGCCAGGCCTGGGCGGGCCTTGCGGGCGAGGGCGGCTTTTCGCAAGTGCTGCCCATGGGCTCGACCATGAACGTCGAAGAGCTCGACCGCCGCATCGCCGAACTGCGCTCCGTCGAAAGCTGGCTGCGCATGAATCTTTCCATGCTCGACAGCGCCATCCAGGGCATGGAAGTGCAGCGCGCCACCATTACGACCCTCAAGTCCTTCGTCGGCAAAATGTCCTCCATGGACCCGATGACCGCCGCCGCGGCATTGGGCGGCACCCCGCCGAAGGACGCGAGCGCGTCGTTCAACGAGGCCGCCCAGTCGGCCTCGGCCTGGTGGAACTTGCTGCAGCAGCAGTTCAGCAATATTGCCGCGGCCACGGCCGCGGGCATGCCCGGTGCCGAGCAGGCCGCCGCTGCCGCGTCCAAACCGGCATCCAGGCCGGGGAGTAAAAAAGCCGGGCCGCGTCAGGCCGGGCCGCGCCAGGCCGCAGCGGGCAAGACCGCCGCGCCTTCGTCCGATCAATCTTGATTCGCCAGAGTCCTCAGCCAAGTTTTCCATGCTTAATGTCGTAATCCTTGCCGCCGGTCTCGGCAAGCGTATGAAATCCGATCTGCCCAAGGTGCTGCACACCTTGGCGGGCCGCCCTATGTTGAGCCACGTGCTCGACAGCGCGCAGCAGCTCGATCCGGCGCGCATCACGGTGGTGGTGGGCCACGGGGCCGAGCGCGTGCGCGCGGCCTATGAGGGCTGGCCCGATCTGTGCTTTGCCCTGCAGCAGCCGCAGCAGGGCACCGGCCACGCGGTGCAGCAGGCCGTGCCGCAACTGCTCGAAGGCGACGCGGACGACGTCACGCTGGTGCTCTACGGCGACGTGCCGCTGGTGCAGGCCGACACGCTCAAGCGCCTGCTGGCCGCGCGCGGCCAGGGCGTGGCCGTGCTCACCGAAATCCTGGACGATGCCGCCGGCTACGGCCGCATTGTGCGCGACGCCGGCGGCAAGGTGCTGCGCATTGTCGAACACAAAGACGCGGACGCCGCCGAACTCGCCATACGCGAGGTCAACACCGGCATGCTGGCCGCGCCCACGGCCCGCCTGAAAGACTGGCTCAGCCGCATCGACAACAACAACGCCCAGGGCGAGTACTACCTTACCGACATCATCGGCCTGGCCGTGGACGACAGCGTGCCCGTGCAGGTGGCGCATCCGGCCGCCGCGTGGGAAACCCTGGGCGTGAACAGTCGCGCGCAGCAAGTCCAGCTCGAACGCGCCTGGCAGCGCGAACAGGCGCGGCGCCAGCTCGAGGCGGGCGTCACGCTGGCCGATTCCGAACGCTTCGACGTGCGCGGTAGCCTGATCTGCGGCCGCGACGTCTTCATCGACGTGGGCTGCGTGTTCGAGGGTCTGGTCGAACTGGGCGACGGCGTGCACGTCGGGCCCTACAGCGTGCTGCGCAACATGACGATCGCGTCCGGCACGCGCATCGAAGCCTATAGCCATCTGGACGACGCCCGCGTCGGCCGTGACGTCCGCATCGGCCCGTATGCGCGCCTGCGTCCGGGCACCACGCTGGCCGACGGCGTGCACATCGGCAATTTCGTCGAGGTCAAGAACAGCGTGGTGGGCAAGGACAGTAAGGCCAATCACCTGGCCTACGTAGGCGACGCCGACGTGGGCGAGCGCGTCAACGTCGGCGCGGGCACCATCACCTGCAATTACGACGGCGCCAACAAATGGCGCACCATCATCGAAGACGATGTCTTCATCGGTTCCGATTCGCAGCTGGTCGCGCCCGTACGCGTAGGCCGCGGCGCCACGCTCGGGGCCGGCACCACGCTCACGCGCGACGCGCCGCCGGACCAGCTCACCGTTTCCCGCGCGCGGCAAAGCAGCATCGAAGGCTGGACGCGCCCCGTCAAGAAGAAATGACCGAAGCAGTCCACACGGCACGGCAGGATGGCCTGCCCGCGCCGTTGCAGGACGGCCTGCCCGCGCCGCGCCGTTATTGGGCGGCGGCCACGGTTCTATGCGGCATCAGTCTCACGGTGCTGGACTCCACCATTGTCAACGTGGCGCTGCCTACGATCGCCCAAAGCCTGGGCGAGCCGGCCGCGAGCATGGTGTGGGTGGTCAATTCCTACAGCCTTGCCATCGTGATGCTCCTGCTGCTCATGGCTGCCCTGGCCGAGCGGCTGGGCTTCAAGCGGATGTTCGCCTTTGGCGTGGTGGTGTTCATGCTGTCGTCGCTGGGCTGCGCTTTGTCGACGACCTTGTGGCAGTTGAATCTCGCGCGCGTCTGCCAGGGCGTGGGGGCTGCCACGTTGATGTGCATGATCGGCGGCATGGTGCGCAATATCTATCCCGCCCGTCATCTCGGGCGCGGCATCAGCCTGAACGCCACGGTGGTCGCGCTGATGTCGGTGCTGGGGCCGTCCGTCGGCGCGCTGATCGTCTCGGTGGTGTCCTGGCGCTGGATCTTCGCCGTGAACGTGCCGGTGAGCCTGGTGCTCTTGCGGGGCATACGCACGCTGCCCGACGTGCCCCGCATCAAGAGCCCGATCGATGTGCTCAGCGCCCTGTTGTCCATGGAGGCCATGGCGGCCTTCATCATCGGTGTCGACAATCTGGCAGCGGCTTTTCTCAAGGCCGTGTCGCTGATCGCCGCCGCTGTGATCCTGACCGTGATCCTGGTGCGCCGCGCGGGCAGGCAGCAAGCTCCGCTGGTGCCCATCGACCTGCTGCGCATCAAGCCGCTGGGCTTTGCCGTGGCGGCATCGGTGTGCACCTTCGCGGCGCAGACCGCGGCGTATGTGTCGCTGCCGTTCTACTTTCTCAACGAACTCGGCCGCGAACAATGGCAACTGGGCATGCTGATGGCCGCCTGGCCCGTGGGCACCGCGGTGATCGCGGGCCTGGCCGGCCGCCTGGCCGGTCGCTATTCGGCGGCCTTGCTCAGCGGCCTGGGCGCGGGAGCCATGGCGATCGCGCTGGTCTGGGTCACGCTGCTGCCGCATGGCGCGTCCAACACCGCGGTCATGAGCGTCATGTTCCTGGCCGGCCTGGGCTTCGGCTTCTTCCAGACGCCCAACAACCACGCCATGCTGGGCTCGGCGCCGCGCCACCGCAGCGGCGCGGTCGGCGGCGTGCAGTCCACCACCCGGGTGTTCGGGCAGAGCTTCGGTACGGCGCTGGTGGCGGTGGCCTACGGCCTGCACGTCGGGCATGGCGCGACCGTGGCGCTGCTCCTGGCGGCGACCTGCGCGGTGCTGGCGGTCGGGGTCAATACCGTGCGCTCGGCCAAGCTGGCGGCGCCGCAGATTTGATTCGTTTCGTGCCCGGCTGCGTCGCGGCTGTTATGGCAGTGTAAAGAGGGAACTTATAATCCGCAGATGTCGGCGGCAATGGGTCCGTCACCTCGCAGCGAGGCGTTTGCATGAAGATTACAGTGGTGGGAACGGGGTATGTCGGCCTGGTGACCGGCGTCTGCCTGGCCGAAATGGGCAACCAGGTCATGTGTCTGGATACCGATGCGGCCAAGGTGGCCCTGCTGCGCCAGGGCGGCATTCCCATCTACGAGCCCGGCCTGCAGGAAATGGTGGCGCGCAACGCCGGCGACGGCCGCCTGTTCTTCACCGACGACGTCGCCGCCAGCGTGGCCTTCGGCGACCTGCAATTCATCGCCGTGGGCACCCCGCCGGACGAAGACGGCGCGGCCGATCTGCAATACGTGCTGGCCGCCGCGCGCAACATCGCGCGCTACATGAACGAACACAAGATCGTCATCGACAAGTCCACCGTGCCCGTGGGCACGGCCGACCGCGTGCGCCAGGCCATGGATGAAGTGCTGGCCAAGCGCGGCGCGGACCTCTCTTTCAGCGTGGCCTCGAATCCGGAATTCCTCAAGGAAGGCGCGGCCATCGCCGACTTCATGAGCCCGGATCGGATCATCGTGGGCGCCGACGACGAGAACACCATCTCCGTCATGCGTCGCCTGTATGCGCCGTTCCAGCGCACCCACGAGCGCCTCATGGTGATGGACGTGCGCTCGGCCGAGCTGGCCAAATATGCAGCCAACGCCATGCTGGCCACGCGCATCTCTTTCATGAACGAAATGGCCAACCTGGCCGAGGCGCTGGGCGCCGACGTCGAGCAGGTGCGCCGCGGCATCGGCGCCGACCCGCGCATCGGCCATCATTTCCTGTATCCCGGCGCGGGCTACGGCGGTTCGTGCTTTCCCAAGGACGTGCAGGCGCTGGTGCAGATGGGCGCGCAATATCAGGTGCCCATGCGCGTCATCCAGGCGGTCGAGGAGGCCAACCAGGCGCAGAAGCATCGCCTGTCCGAGAAGGTCGAGCGGCGCTTCGGTGCGGATCTGTCCGGACGTCGCTTCGCCTTGTGGGGCCTGGCCTTCAAACCCAATACCGACGATATGCGCGCCGCGTCCAGCATGGACGTGATCGCCGACCTGACCGCGCGCGGCGCGCAGGTCAGCGCCTACGATCCGGTCGCCATGAAAGCGGCGGCCCAGTTGCTGCGGGCATATCCGTCCGCGTCACTGGCGCCGGACATGTATGCCGCGCTCGATGGCGCAGATGCCCTGCTCATCATGACCGAATGGAAGGTCTTTCGCGCGCCCGATCTGGCTCGCGTCAAATCGCTGCTCAAGACGCCGGTGATTTTCGACGGTCGCAATCTGTACGAGCCGGCCGAGATGAAAGAGCAGGGCTTCGAATACCAGGGTATCGGGCGGGTGTGACCTAGCGTCCGGCTTGCCGATCCGATGCGTCGCCGTCCGCCAGCGACGTGGTGTGCGTGAGCTGCGCCGGCAGGTTCGGCTCCCAGGCCTGAAGGTCTTCGGTCGGATACAGGCCGAAGGCATAGAGAACCCGCTTGAGCCTGCTTTTCAGGCGAGGGCGCGGTACGTTCGGCAGATCATCCGCGGCGGCCGTCGCGGTGCGGCCCACGTAATTGTTCTTGAAGTCGCTCTGCGAGATGCCCCACTTGAGCAGGAACTCGCGCCCGCCGCGGTTGCGGCGGATGCGCCCCGTGGTGCGGGTGCCGAAGTGATAGATGCGGCTGGCGCCGACCGAGCGGAACACCCGGCAGCCGACCAGCCACAGCTTCATCAGGAAGTCGTCGTCGCTGCTCATGCCGGGACCGAACTCGATGCTGTAGCCGCCTACACGCAGCCAGAGCTCGCGGCTGACCAGCGTGGGCTGCTGCGCGATGCCGTCGCGGTCGGCGATCGTCATCCGCGCCGCGTAGGCCAGCATGCCCGTCTCGTCGAAGTTGTCCGGACCGGTGCCGAAGTCGGCCACCGTGATGGTGGCGTTGCCGGTGTCGATGGGCTCGATGAGCACGGACGCCAGATAGGCCGGCCTGGGGCCGAGCCCGCGCAGTGTCTCGACGAATGCCGTGTCCCACCCCGGCGTGCAGAACATGTCGTCGTTCATGAACAGGATCCACTCGCGCGTGGCGAGCCGCGCGACGTCGTTCAGCGCGAGGCACACGCCCACGTTTCCCTTGCTCCACGTATGGCGTATACCTTGCTCGCGCACCCATTCGAGGGTGCCGTCGCTGCCGTCGTTGACGTGCACCAGGATCTCGTGCTCGAACGCGCAATGGCGCCGGATGCTGTCGATGCACAGCTTCAGGTACGGCAGGTTGTTCCAGGTGGGAATCAGGATGCTGAACATGGCGGTCAGAAAGAGGAAGAGTTCGACGCATCGCTATTGGCGCGATCCGCGATCCCCGCCAGCGCGGCCACGATGAGCGCATAGATGGAAACCGTGCCCTTCAGATCGAAGGTTTCCACCGTCAGGCCGAAGACGAAGAACATGACGGCGAATAAAAGCCCCAGCATCGCCGCGCTGCGCGCAGCGGGCGACGGGGATTTGAGCCGGCGCGCGAAGAAGAAGCCGGGCACGAAATAGATGGCCAGCAGCGCCAGGCCGCCCACGATGCCGTAATCGGTCATATAGGCCAGCAGCTGGTTGTGCACCTCGCCCTTGCCCAGTTGCGCCGCGGCGGGCGTGAGCCGGCCTTGCCGGGCCATCGAATCCATGGCGTCGCGAAAGCCGTGGCCGCCCAGGCCCAGCACCGGGTGCTCTTGGACCAGCTCCACCGCCACTTTATAGAGCTGCAGCCGCACGCCGACCGACGTATCTTCATGGCCATGCTGATACTGCGTCAGGTTGGCCGACACGATGTCGATGCGTTCGCGCACCGTGCTCGATGCGCCGTAGACAATGGCGAACAGCGCCACGATGGCCAGCGGCGCCAGGACTTTCCAGCGCAGGGACTTGCCGCGGCCACGTTGCCACAGCACGATCGCGAGCACGAAGGGCAGCGCGATCCAGCCTCCGCGCGAGCCGGTCAGCAGCGACGTCGCGAGGCCCGCGAACAGACCCGCGATCTTGAGTGCGACCACCCAAGGCTTGTCCTTGCGCCACCAGTTCAGCGCCGCCGCCGACAGCACGCCGAACGCCAGCGCAAGATCGCCGAAATGAATCGGGTTGAGAAACTTGCTGCCTATCCGGTGATCGCCGGCGCTCCAGTCGCGCGACAGGAACAGCGCGATGAACAGGGTCGCCAAGGCGCCGATCGGGAAAGCCAGGTCCGCCCAGGCGAGGGGCCGGGTGGATGCGCGCCGCAAGGCCAGGAAGACCGGAATGACGAACAGGAACCGCGAGGGCGAATCCCAGACCGGGAACGTCGGATGTCCATGCGCAAGCGTGCTGAGCGCGACGGCGGCAAGCGGCGCGGCAAGCGCGATGCAGAAAGCCAGCCCGAGGCCGTCCACGCGGGCATGATCGCCGGACCGTCTGGCCAGCAGCGCGGCAAGGGAGAGCACCCCGGCGGCGATCATCAAGGCGCTCGCGGCGCCGTCGAACAGCATGGCCAAGGCCGGGTAGGTCAGCAGCAAAAAGGCGATCGGACTGTCGCCGGCCGCCGTGCGTTGCGTATTATTTGTTGTAATAGACGTTGGCATTGCGCACTGTAATGTCGGTAATGGTGGCGCCTCGTGCCGCGGATTGCGCGGATTCAATGTGCGGGAGCCACGACGAGGGCCCCGCCATTGTATCCGCACGACACCCGCAATTTTTCATGGTTTCCGCCCGTCCGCTGGCTGGCCGGCGTCGTTGCCCGATCCACGCTCATCCCCTTTGCGGGCGTGCCGCATGAGCCGGCTGCCTATCTCGGCCGCAATGGCCGGCTCAAGATCGCCAAGAAGTATCTGCACAAGCGCTGGCTGCTGCGCGCGCGCGGTCAGCTGCCGCTCGAGCGGGCGCATCTGGACGGCTCGCAGCGCCTGTTGTGGATTTATGCCAAGCGCAACTTCGGCGATGCGACCATGGACCTGGCTGGCCGGGCGCTGCTCAAGGGCCGCGGCGTGCGCGTGGATCTCCTGGCCTTGCCTTCGCTGGTGCCTCTTTTTGCGGAAGACGATCTGTTCGGCCGCGTCTACGGCGATCCGGCGCAGGTCGACGCCAGTCGCTACGACGCCGTCGTGCTATCCGATACAACCTGCCGTCGATACGCCTGAAGGCGCGCCATTTCGGCAAGCTGCCTTATGCCTGCCTGTACCAATACTTCAACGGCCCCGACCGCAATCAGACGCGCTTTAGCTATGCCGCCGTCAACGAGGTCTTTTCGCTGGGCCTGGGTGCCGATGAGCTGGCCGCGGTCAGCAAGCCTTATCTGGCATCGAGCGCGGCGACGCGCGAATCGGTCCGCGAGCTGCTGCCCGCGCAGCCCTTCATCGCGCTTGCGGCGGGCGGCCTGGACTTCAACCGCACC